>JAYUYF010000876.1:0-5881 GCA_043752605.1 Roseiflexaceae bacterium | reverse complement strand
TGACCCTGCGCGAGATGCACGAATCGAGCCTGTGCTGTGGCTCAGCGGGGGTCTACAATGTGACGCAGCCCGCGATGGCGGCGCAGCTGGGCAACCGCAAACTTGACCACGCCGAGGCGACGAGTGCCGATATCGTCGTCACTGCTAATCCGGGTTGCCATCTCCAGCTGGCGAGCGGGTTGCGGCGCCGCGCGAGTGCGATGCAGGTGCGCCATATCATTGAGGTCATCAACGAGGCCTACCCATGATCACCCACGTTGCTTTTGATGCCGATGATACGCTCTGGCATAACGAGACGCTCTTCACCCTCAGCCAGGAGCGTTTTCGCGCGCTGCTCGCCGCATATGCCGATCTGGCGACGATCGACGCGCGGTTGTACGAGGTCGAGACGCGCAACCTGAGCATATTTGGCTACGGTATTAAAGGCTTTACCCTCTCGATGATCGAGACCGCGATCGAATTGACCGAAGGCCGCATCGATGGCCACGCGATCCATACAATCATCGGCTACGCGCGCGAGATGGTTGCAGCACCGATCCAGCTGCTCGATCACGCCGAAACGGTGGTGCGCGCGCTGGCCGAGCGGTATCAGTTGCTGATCATCACCAAAGGCGATCTGCTCGATCAGGAGAGCAAAATCGCGCGCTCGGGGCTGGCCGAACTGTTTGCGGGCATCGAAATTGTCAGCAACAAAGACGCCGCCACGTACCGGCGCGTGCTGGCGCGCCACGGTATCACGCCCGCATCATTTGTGATGGTCGGCAATGCGCTGCGCTCGGATATTCTGCCGGTGCGTGCGATCGGCGCGCGCGCGGTACACGTGCCGTATGTGCTCACCTGGGCGCACGAGCACGCCGATGCCGAACCGGCGCGTGATGGCTACGCACAGATTGCAGATCTGAGCGAATTACCGGAACTCCTGACGCGCTGGCAGGAAGCGACACTGTGACCACAGAACTCGCCGCGCGCGCGCGCGACCTGACACTGGCGCTGGTACGCCGCCCGAGCGTGACCGGCACACCAGACGAGACCAGCTTTGGCCCGTGGCTGCACGACCAGCTTGCCGCCTGGCCGTACTTCGCGGCGCACCCGCAGGATCTGCACTGCCAGCAGACGGATAATGACCCGCACGAACGCTCCATCGTCGCAGCACTGGTACGCGGCAGCGGCCGCGCTACTGTGGTGCTCACCGGCCACTATGATACCGTCTCGCTGGCCGATTATGGCGCGCTGGCACCACTGGCGTGCGAGCCGCTGGCACTGCTGCCTGCACTGATCGCCGCGCTCGACGCGAGCACAACTCCGGCAGATGCGCGCGCCGCTGCCGATCTGCGCAGCGGCGATTGGCTGCCCGGCCGCGCGATACTCGATATGAAGAGTGGTCTGGGCGCAGCGCTGGCGGTGCTTGAGGCGTTTGCTGCGAACCACGACCGCACGGGCAATCTGCTGTTTCTGGCCGTGCCAGACGAAGAGCAACTCTCGCACGGTATGCGCAGTGCCGCGCAGCACTTGCCTGCGCTGGCCGCCGCGTGGGGGCTGAATCTGGTGGCGGCGATCAACACCGATGCGACCGTCGACACCGGCAATGGCAGCGCGGGCCGCGCGATCTTCCTCGGCAGCGTGGGTAAACTGCTGCCGACGGCGCTGATCCTCGGCTGCCAGACCCACGTGGGCGCGCCGTTTGATGGCGTGAGCGCAACGCTGCTGGCGGCCGAGATCGCGCGCACGATCGAGGGCAACCCGGCCTGTGGTGACCCACAGCCGACCGACGGCGCGTTGCCACCTGCGCCGGTGGTGTTGCAACTGCGCGACCAGAAGCCCGGCTACGATGTGACGACCCCGGCGGCGGTGTTTCTGGCGTGCAATCTGCTCACCCATTGCCTGACGCCCGACGCAGCGCTGACGCGCTTTGGCACGGTGGTGCAGGCCGCGCTCGATACGGGCATGGCAACCCACCGTGCGCGCGCGGCCCAGGCGGGTGCGGCGGCAGCGTTTCCGCCGGCAATGGTGCTGACCTACGCCGAACTGGTGGCGCGCGCGGCGGGCAGAGTTGACACAGCTGAACTCGACCAGATCGCCGCCAACCCGGCATATGATCAACTCGATGTCGCGCGGCTGACGACGCTGGCGCTGTTGCGCGCCGCCGCAATCAGCGGGCCGCTGGCGGTGATCGGCTTCGCACCGATCTACTATCCCGCCGCGCGCCTGACGGATGCACCCGCGCACGCGCGGCTGCGCGCGATCGTGGCACGCGTGGCGGCGACACCAGGCACGGATGACCAACCGCTGGTAGTGCGGCCATTCTTCCCGGGCATCTCGGATGTCAGTTTCCTCTGCGGCCAGGATACCGCTGCCACGCTGGCGGCGGCGCGGGCGCAGACACCCGGCTGGGATGCACGCTGGCCGATCGATACGATCGCACGCAATCTGCCGACCATCAACATCGGGCCATGGGGCCGCGATTACCATCAACGCAGCGAACGACTGTATACGCCGTATGCGTTTGGCCAGTTGCCACGCCTGCTGCAACGGATCTGTACACAGCTCGTGCAAAAGGATTAGCCCGTGGCAAAACGAGCGCGCAGCGCGCCGATTATTGCTGTGGGCGCAGTTGCTTACCGGATTACCGATACCCAGATCGAAGTGCTGATCATCAAAAAAGCCGGCGGCTACTGGACGCTACCCAAGGGCGGTGTGTGGCCGGGCGAGGAGCACGAGACCGCACTCCGGCGCGAGTTGTTCGAAGAAGTCGGCCTCACTGGCACGGTCGAGGCACATATTCGCACACTCGAATATCTCACGCCGCGCCGCACGCCGCCGCGGATGAAAGAAACCAGTTATTATCTGGTACGCGCCGATGCGGGTACGATCGTGCTCAGCGCCGCCGAGCAGATCATTGGCGGCCGCTGGGTCTCGTTCAGCGGTGCGCGCAAGCGGGTACGGCGCGCGCGGATCTGCGATGTGTTGCGCGACGCAGAGCCGCTGCTGGCGCGCATGGTTGAAGGAGAGGACACCCCATGATCGCAGCGATCCGCGGCATACTGCTGAGCACCGCCGTCGATACGGTGATCGTTGAGACCGGCGGCGTGGCGCTGCTGATCCACACGCCGCGCACCACCGCACGCGCACTCAGCGCAGTGGGCGAGGAAGTGCGGCTGCTGACCTCGCTACAAGTACGCGAAGACTCGTTGACGCTGTATGGTTTTATCGACCAGCCGCAACGCGAATTGTTCGACGTGCTGATCGGCGTGACGGGTATCGGGCCAAAAGTCGCACTCAGCCTGCTCTCGTCGGGAGATACCGACGAAGTGCGCGGTGCGATTGCGGCCGGGGATATCACACGGCTCGCGCGAACGCCCGGCATCGGCAAACGCACCGCTGAGCGGCTGGTGCTCGAACTCAAAGGCAAAGTCGGCCCGGCTGGCGCAGCAGCAGCGCCGACCAGTGCCGCCGACACCGATCTGGTAATGCTGCTCGGCAGCCTGGGCTTCAGCGCCGCCGAGGCAAACGCCGCGCTCGCCGCGCTACCCGCCGGAGCACCCGACGACATCGAAGAACGATTGCGGCTGGCGCTGCGCTATTTCGGCGGCGCGTAAGTCTCACACACGAGTCGCAATGCATGGCTTCTGTACGCGATCTGCAACAAAAAAGTGTCTTGCTTTTCCTAATTGCCTGCGCTATACTCGTGAGAGCGAACGATACGCCGTCGTAGCAACGATGGTGAAGGAGTAGATATGGCACGCAGCGTCACCAATGCGCCAGATACCACACGCGAGCAACGCACCGACACGGGGACAAAGCGCTACGCCCGGCTCTTACCGTTTTGGAGGTTGGTGCTCCTCACGTCGTTTTTTGTTAATCTGGCATTGTTTGCTGCGCTGATCGGGCTGGGCGGGTTTGTGTTGCAGAACTTCAACCGCATCGCTGCGACGACCGCCAACACCCAGAATTTTGCGCGCAACAATGTGGCCGAACTGCGCGATGTCGTGGGCGGCTTACAGGACGCGACGATTCGCTCGACGATCTCGATCAGCCAGCCGCTCAACCTGATGGCGCGCGGCGTGGTGGTGCCGGTCGATCAACAGACCGTGGTCACGCTCGTCGAGCCGGTGCCGCTCGAACTCGCCAACGCCGATATCGACCTGGGCGGTGGCAACCGGCTGCGTGCGCAGAATATTTCTTTACAACTGCCGGTCGGCACAAAACTCAACATTGCGCTGAAGATGGACATCCCGCTTGACCCGGTGACGATCCCGGTCGTGCTCGAGGTGCCGGTCGTCATTCCGCTGAAGGATACCGAACTTGGCCCGCAGTTTGACCGGCTTGGTCTGCTGGTCGACCGCCTGGTGTCGCTCGCCGATCCGGTGCTGGGCCTGGGTGTCGAAGCGCCACCACCCGCGCCGACGGCCGCGCCGACGCCGACGCGGATCGCCGCGCCGTGAAGCTGGTACTCTGGGATATCGATGGCACACTGGTGAGCTTTGGTGGCATCGCGGGCGAGGCGATGCGCGCCGCCGTGCTGGCAACCTACGGTATGACGCCGACCAGCGAACGCCGCAGTTATGCGGGCAAGACCGACCTGCGGATCATCGCCGAGACGCTGCCCGATCTTGCGCCAGATGCGATCCGCGCTGGATTGCCCGCGTTTGAGACCGCCTACATCGAGCTGCTGGCCACGATGGCTAGCGCACAACGCGACCGCATCCGCGCGCTGCCGGGGGCGCAGGCCGCGATCGCACGGCTGGCGCGCGAGGACGTGCATCAGGCACCGCTCACGGGCAATGTGGCGGGTGCAGCACGCGTCAAACTTGATCTGACCGGGCTAAGCGAACACATGGATTTTGACAGTGGTGCGTATGGTGGCGATGACCCCGCGCGCGAGGCGCTGCCCGCCTATGCGCTCGCGCGCGCCAGCGCCCGCACCGGCCGCACCTTTGCCGCCAGCGATATCGTGATCATCGGCGACACTGCGCACGACATCAGCTGTGCGCGGGCGGTTGGCGCGCGCGTGGTGGCGGTGGCGACTGGCCCCTACACCGCCGCCGAACTCGCCAGCTACGGTGCTGACGCCGTGCTCGCCGATCTCACCGATGCCGAGGCGCTGGTGGCGGCGGTGATGTGGGCGGGGTAGGGAGCAGGATGGAGGCGACGACGGGGAACCCGTGGCCCGTCGCGGGGGTTCGCCGTGTTCGTCGCCGGTCGTTGCAAAACCCTTCGGGTCTCGATCAGTCGCGCCAGTGGTTTGTGCGCAGGCCAGACCCGAAGGGTTTGTCGTTGATCGATCAATGCTCGCCGCTGACGCGCACCATCGTCGGCGCGGTGATCGCGCTGGCGCAGCCCACCAGCCACGGATAGCCGCGAATAGCCACGGATAGGCCGACGACCCCGTCACTGCTATGCCGAAGGGCCACAGCAAGGCGCGCGTTTCGTGGTGCTACACAGATCTGTGGGTTCCACTAAACATCCGCGTGAGCGTGCCAGAACGTACGCGCAATGCTGTGCGATAATTGCCATATACGGGGTGTTAGATGGAACGAGTACGCGCTACCGGCGGTCTAATTCCGGTGTGATTCGACAGAACCGTTTCCACCGAACATCCCGGATCGCACGATTCGTACCGGGAAGCGTTCGTGGACGGGGTTCCGTCGAATCACATGTTGGGCTGCCAAATCCGTTCTTGCTAGAAGTTAGATTGCGTGTAATCGCAAATCGAAGATTCATTACAAGAGCTTATGTCAAAACAACTTCATCTACTCGCAGACCGCCAGGATAAAATTATTGTGGAGACGTTAGCTAGTCAACCTTTAAAGCAGGGAATAGTTGTATTTCAACGCGTTCGAGAGCGCTTTCCCATCGCTGATCCACTTTCCTCCTTATTGGC
>JAYUYF010000875.1:0-2294 GCA_043752605.1 Roseiflexaceae bacterium | reverse complement strand
CCCGTGTCACCACCGCCCGAACCAGGGAACCAGCCAGCGCCCGGAGATCCGCAGTGGAACATCACCGCTATTGGCGCAGACCGAGTCTGGGACGAACTGGGCGTGACCGGCGACGGGATCGTGATCGGGCAGTCGGATTCGGGCGTCGATGGCGGCCACCCGGCGCTGGCACCCGGCTACCGCGGGGCGGATGGCACCGACGCGTACAACTGGTTCGATCCGTGGTATGGCAGCAGCGCGCCGCGCGACTACGGCAGCCACGGCACGCATACGCTCGGCTCGGCGCTCGGTCGTGATGGGATCGGCGTGGCACCGGGTGCCACCTGGTATGGGTGCGTGAACCTGGCGCGTAACCTCGCCAACCCGGCGCGCTACCTTGATTGCATGCAGTTCATGCTGGCCCCCCATCCGCGCGGTGGCGACCCCTTGCGTGATGGCGACCCGACCCGTGCGGCGCACGTGATCAACAATTCGTGGGGTTGCCCACCGATCGAAGGGTGCGACCCGCGTGCGCTGGAGCCAGCGGTCAACGCGCTGCGTGCGGCGGGGATCTTCGTGGTGGCGAGTGCGGGCAACGAAGGACCAGCGTGTCGCAGCGTTGCCGCACCCCCGGCGATCTACGACGCCGCGTTCAGCGTGGGCGCGATCGATAGCGAAGGGGATGTCACCGCGTTCAGTAGTCGCGGCCCGGTGGCGGTGGACGGCAGCGGTCGTACCAAGCCCGATATCGTGGCTCCTGGCGCGGAGATCCTTTCGGCACAGCCGGGCAACAGCTACGGCACGGCCGACGGCACGTCGATGGCGGGCCCGCACGTGGTCGGCGTGGTGGCGCTGATGTGGTCTGCCAACCCCGCGCTGATTGGCGATATCGCGGGCACCGAGCGCCTGCTGCGGGTGAGCGCCAGCCCGTACGATGGGAGCAGCAGTGGTGGCTGCGCGGGCAGCGAACCCGGCGACAACGCTGTGGGCGCTGGCGTGCTCAACGCGTTTGCGGCAGTGCAGGCCGCGCGCGCGGCGCGGTAGCCATCGGCCTGGATCGCAGCACCAGCGCTACTCCGCGCCGCCGAATTTGGCGTACGTCAACCGTCATATGCCCTCCCAGGGAATGCTTATCGAGCGTACAAACGTTTCTTAGAATTATTGTAGCCCGACCATCGCACAAACATTACCCTGGGAGCGGATCCACAAACACCGGCGGTGTCCAACGCTCCTCCTGCGGCTCGCCTTGCGATCGAAGATACTCCACTGCGGCGGACGCGTGCCACAGCATGCGATCATCACCGGTCAGCACGATGCGGTCGGGCTCGAAGGCCCCGCCAAACCAGAGTATGGTGTGATCGGCGAAATGCTCCACCTCTTCAATCAGTTCGCGATTGACGGTCAGCGTTGCGAGCGCCAGCAGGTCGCGCGCCGGTGCCTGCCAGATGTGCGTCGTTCGCTCCAGCGCGGTTGTTGGACAAAGCCACACGCGCAGTACAGCACTGCCGCGTGCGGGTTCGCGGTCCAGAGCGTCAGGTCATCGAACGCGCCGCGTGTTGCGTTCTGGATCGCGCGCACGCACAGCCGGCCGATGCCCCGGCGGCGATACGCAGGCAGCACGTATAGGTGGCGCAATCGCCCACCACGGGGTGAATCGCGGTACGGGTCGCGGTTCAGCCCACCCACGCCAACGAGCTGCCGATCGACATACGCGCCGAACAGTACTTCGCCACGCTGGGCAAACGCATTGCTGCCGTCGCGGTATTCGTCGAGCAGCCGCCGCACAAACGCCTCGGCCTCGGCCGCGCTCGCGGCCAGCAACGGCGCGAGCAGATCTGCGTCCAGCCGGGTCAGTGGCACAATCATCGCGGTGCGCGCACTCACTGCGCGACCAGCCGTTCGTGTAGCTCCTTATGCACCGTGTCGTAGTAGGCGGCGAACTGGCGATGCTGCCGCGTGGTGTACCCTGGCATCTGGCGCACGATCTCCGTTTTCGTTTCCCCGCGCGCGATTCGTGCCCCGATCTCGGCCAGATCCACGGGTGAAAGGCCGAGTTCGGAAAACGCAAAACCCGTTTCTGCTGCGGAAAAACTGCGTTCGCCGCCCGCAAACGTTTCCGGCACGTTTTGCAGCGCGATGGCCACTGCGGCGGGTGTCGGTCGCGGTTCCACGGCGGCTTTCGGTTGCACGGGTGTGGCAAACAGGTCGGCCAGCAGCGTCTCGTGGTCGGGTGCGCGGTCGGGCAGGTACGCCAGCCAGCGGCGGCGCTCGGCGTCGCGCAGCAGCGGCGCGCGCACGGTGGCGGCCTCGTCGCC
>JAYUYF010000874.1:0-2294 GCA_043752605.1 Roseiflexaceae bacterium | reverse complement strand
GTGCTTGATCGCGAAGGCATGAAGCCACCACAGTTTGTCGACACCGGGCATTCATTTATTGTGACGATTTACGGGCGCGATATGACCAGTGCAGATGTCATGAGCAGTATGGCAATTACCCAGCGCCTGATCCTCGACGCGCTCGCTACGCATGGCACGATCAGCGGATCGAGTTTTCGCAAGATGTTTCCTACCCAGTCCCAACGCACGATTCAGCGCCATCTCACCCATCTGGTGGACACCAAGCAGATTGCGCGGCATGGTGCCGGACCGGCCTCGGCCTATACCCTGGTAGAGAACGCTGACGTGATGTAATCGTATCAGCCCACGAGCCTGCGAATCGCGACAAATCGCGACACTGCCTGGCGCGCGTTGTCGCGATTTTCGTGCCATATGGCGCGATCATGGCGCGATTCGCATCTAGACGGTGTCGCGATTTTCTGCGAGAATCATTCCACGATGATCAGGTACACGAGCGACCACGTCAGTGTTGGGAAGCGTTCACCGATCCGTGGCGCATGTCCGTACCATGTAGTACACCTGCGGTCGCTCACGCCACCGCGCTCAGAGAGATGTGAAAACACATGTTGACAGCTGCTCCTTTTAAGTTATACTTTTTTTGGGTACCCAAAAAAGAAGGAGCGCATATGCCGCGTGTTCGCGTCAGCGTTATCCACCAGGAACTCAATGTACGAAACTGGACGATTGCCAAACTTGCCCGCACAGCTGACATGTCCAACACAACCGTGCATAATATTGTCAATGGTGTCACAGATCCGAACTTACGGACGCTTGGCAGTATTGCGCGGGCGCTTAACGTACGGGTCGCAGATCTGATTATTGAGGACGATGAGGAAGAGCCACGATTGACTGGATTGCCGCAGTCAGTGCAAGGTACATAAAAAAATAAACCCGGTGAACGAGGCGCTACCAACGCCACACAATTCACCGAGTCTATTTATGGGGGATGAAACGGGCATACCAGCCCAGACCATCCATCGCTGAGGGGGTGTGATTTCAACCCCGCACCCCTCAACTGGGAACCACATATGGAATCATACCACACGGGCATGCCTTTTGGCAAGCCCCAATCGTGCATTCCTGCACGATCTGATGCACGATCGTCAATCACTGTCGCTCCAGCGTCAGTCGTCGCCCTCCGTAAGGACCTGCTGCGTACCCAATCGCCCGATGCCGCCGGTGTCCCGCGTCGTGCGCCGCGTATCCCCGTGCCGCACGCGCTGTTGCTCGCCTACGCACATACGCCCGAAGTGGTCGCCATCTACGCACTCGTCGGGCGGCTTGTCCTGCGCGCGCAGGCACCGGTTGCGGTCTCATCACGCGATCTGGCGCACTGGACGCACAGCGACGCCGCTGGGCGGAGCCGCATTCTGCGCGCCCTGCGCACCCTGATTGACGCGGGCTGGCTGGTGGACACCGGCGGCGGGCGCGCCAAGACGACGCTGTTACCGACCTGGGGGAGCGCCAGCACACCCTGGACGACCACTGACGCGCGGCACGGCCGCCCGGCCTATACCCGGCTGGCCTACGTCTCCAGCGCGCTGGTCGACGCCGCCTTTGGCACGCTGCACCTCTGCGCATCGTGGCGCGCGCCGGTTGCGCGCCACGATGCGCCACTGCTCACGCTCGACGATCTAGGCACCTACACCCTTGCGCAGCACCTGCGCGTTGTCCCTGGGGCTACATTGTGTACCCTGGGGCTCCTCGATGCTGTCGGCCGCCCCACGCTCGACGGTGTGACGAGCTTCACCACGCACGCCGCTGCTGCACCGGATGATCGGCACACCCCAACAGGCGCACTTTTTTTTGGCGCGGCAGGTGGATCATCTGGTGGATCATTTGGTGGATCATCTGATCACCCGCCAGAATCACGCGATTCCACCGATTGCAATGCGTTGAACGGCGATCTCGCTCCGCAGCCGAATCTGCACCATGATCCCATGATCAAATTAACGAATACTGATCTCCCCCAACAAGTAATCGCTAACGGGGAGGGCAGTCTGTCTGGTGTTCTGTCGATTGCCGACGTCGTGCAGACACATATCGCGTTGAATACCCGGCAGATCATACCACCGGGAGAATTCCACGAACTTTCCGCGCTCGCTGCCGCGTACGGTGCCGAGCGTATCGCGATCTGGCAGGCGCGCGCCTGGCGCGCGGGCAGCGACCAGCGGCGCATCACGCCCGATTACTACGACGCCTGCGCGTTGGCCGAAGCAGCCTGCGCCACCACCCGGCGTAGCGGCGCACGTCGCCCGCACGTCGCCGAAGCA
>JAYUYF010000873.1:0-5900 GCA_043752605.1 Roseiflexaceae bacterium | reverse complement strand
GTTCTTCGATATAGTTGATATTTTGCAGCACCGCATCGGCCGTGCCTTTGTACCAACTCTCATCGCGGCGACCCTGGTAGGGCTGAAGCAACTGCACGCCACCCTGGCTGCGGTCGAGATCCCATGGCTTGCCATTGCCGATGTGAGCGTTGAGCGAATGCGGCCGGTACTGCGTCAGCACCGCGACATCAAAAATGCCCGAATTGATACAATTCGAGAGCGTAAAATCGATGATACGAAACTTACCGGCAAACGGCACCGACGGTTTCGCGCGCTTCTCGGAGAGCACGCTCAGGCGCGAACCCTCACCACCCGCCAGAATCATGGCAACGACACGCACAGCCATCCTCCCCTCTGAGGTATGTTACGCCGCAATAATAGCACGATTGTGGCTGGTCACGCGTTCCGCACCAACGCCAGTGTTTCATCAAGCACACGGCCGTTCGTCGCGATTGCCTCACCACCGTAGATCGTCGGCGTGCCGTCCCAATCGGTGAATGTGCCACCCGCCTCGCGTAGTACCGGGTAGAGCGCCGCACAATCCCAGACCGCCATGACCGGGTCGATCATCACTTCCGCGCGCCCGGTAGCTACCAGAATATAGCCGTACGAATCACTCCACGTGCGCTGCATTGCAGTAGCGCCCACCAGCCGTTTATAGGCGGCCTCACGGCCAGCGGGTGCCATACTGCCGACATCGGTACACAGCAACAGACACTGTGCCAGGCTCGATGTCGTCGAGACACGCGCCGCCCGGCCATTCCACAGACACCCCTCGCCCTTGGCCGCCGTGAGAAAATCGCCGACCGCCGGAGCATTGACCGCACCCACCACAACCTCGCCCTCGCGCTCGAGGCCGACCAGCACAGCGTACAGCGGCACGCCGCGCACAAACGAGCGCGTGCCATCGATCGGATCGAGGATCCAGCGAAACGATGCGCCCGGCCGAGTCTCGCCTTCTTCTTCACCAAGGATGCTATGCTGTGGGTAGCGCTCCTCGATCATCCGGCGCATCAGTCGCTCCGACTCGCGATCGGCGAGCGTCACCGGCGATTCGTCCCCCTTCAGATCGGCAACCAGGCCGGTCTGAAAATACCGCATCGTGAGCTTGCCCGCCTGCCAGGCCAGTTCGGCCGCAAAATCGCGTAATGTCGCGAGCGTCTCGGGGGCCATCCGTGCTCCTTTGTCTGCCAGATACGTGCTGCTGCTATCGTACCACACCGCCGACAGGATACGTATTGACACGCTATGGTATCATATATTCAAATATACGCATATATGGAGAATATGACAATGTCGATGCTCAACGCTCCACCCGAACGTGCCGATCTCCATATTGAAGCTGCTCCAGTACCGAGTGTATTGAACATCATGCTGCTCATTGCACAGATCGAACACTACCCGGCGCTCGACGCAGCACTGCTTGCGGCGGCGGCCCGCATTGACGACGATTTGCGCGATTCGTTGCGCGACCTTGCCGGGCATGCTGAGATGCTGCCGCTCGACGGTGACATGTCGGATTTCCCTACATACCTTGCCACCATCCTGGTTGCCGACGACCGCATGACGCTGGCGGCGGTGTGGCAGCAGGTGCTGGTACCCGCCTGGCCGCAACTCCTGAAGACGATTGTGCAACAGGCTGCGATGCTTGAGCGCTTCAGTATCGACCATCGCAACACGCAGCCGGTTCCGTTCGCCACCGCACTGCGCACGCGCGTCGCGCGCGACATCGATCCCACCGGATTGCCGCTGGTCTTTGTACCCGCGCCGTGGAACGGGCGCTACGTGACGGCGCTGCGCAGCAGCACGGCAGTATATGTGTTTTTTCAGCCGATGCGGTGGCTCGGCACGCTGTGTCGCAGCGCGCCGACCAACCCGCGCGAGATCACCGACCGGTTTGCGGCGCTGGCAGACGAGACGCGGCTCAGGATCCTGGCGCTGTTTGCCGATCGCGACGAAATCACCGCCACCGATGTGCGCGAAGCACTCGACATGACGCAGCCGACCGCCTCACGGCACCTGGCGGCGCTCGGCAGTGTGCTCGCCGAGCGCCGCAGCGATGACAAGATCAAGCGCTACCGGCTCAATCCCGATGCGCTCAGTATGCCGGCGCTGGCAGTCGAGCAGATTATCGCGCAGGGCTGGGCACGCGCCGAAGCCGGCTTCGACCAGCGCGATACCCAGCCCGCCGATCTGCGCCGGTTCATGGCCGCCGACGGACGGCTGGCGGTCTACCCGAGCAAGCTCAAGGATAAACTCAGCGTGCTGCCGTTTGTGGCGGCGCAGTTTGCGGCCGGGCAAACCTACACCGAGCACAATGTCAATGATCTGATCAAACAGCGGATCACATTCGAAGATTATGTCACTCTGCGACGCGATTTGTGCGATTTTCGCTATCTCACGCGCAGCGCAGATGGTGCGGTCTACCAGGTGGGTGATCCGGCCACATCACCCGCGTTGGCGTTTTATCGGGAGCAATGAGCGGCGGGCGGCGGGAGCCCTGCTCGACGCCATGTGCTATCATACCCGCACGACGTGAACAACAGCGAGGGAACTATGGCCGCGACGATTGCCGAGTTGATGGAAACATTGCCGTATGGCCCGGCACCCGAAGCGGCTGGCCCGGCGCACGATTGGCTCGCCGCACACGACGGACGCTTCGGGCTGCTGATCGGTGGCGTGTGGACAGCTACCGACGATGCGCGGTTGTTCGAGAGCTTCAACCCGGCCACGGCCAGACCATTGGCGCGCATCACGCAGGCCACCGGCGCCGATGTGGATACGGCCGTCGACGCAGCTACAACTGCCTTCGCGAGCTGGTCTGCGCTGCCGGGTCACGCGCGCGCACGCCATCTGTATGCACTCGGGCGCGCGGTGCAGCGTCACAGTCGCTTGTTCGCCGTGATCGAGAGCCTGGATAATGGCAAGCCAATCCGCGAGACACGCGATATCGATATCCCGCTGGTGGCGCGCCATTTTTATCATCACGCTGGTTGGGCACAATTGCTGGATAGCGAATTTCCAGGCTACACACCGCTGGGCGTGGCCGGGCAAATCATCCCGTGGAACTTCCCGCTGCTGATGCTGTCCTGGAAGATCGCCCCCGCGCTCGCGGCCGGCAATACCGTCGTGCTCAAACCCGCCGAATGGACCTCACTGACCGCGCTGCTGTTTGGTGAGATCTGTATCGAAGCCGGGTTGCCGCCGGGTGTGGTCAATATTGTGACCGGCGATGGCAAGGTCGGTGAAGCGATCGTGACGCATCCTGGCGTGGCGAAGATCGCCTTCACCGGCAGCACCGAGGTGGGCCGACGGATCCGTACACTGACTGCCGGGACGGGCAAGGGACTTTCGCTCGAACTTGGCGGTAAATCGCCGTTTATCGTGTTTGCCGATGCCGATCTCGACAGCGCGGTCGAGGGTGTGGTCGACGCGATCTGGTTTAATCAGGGCCAGGTCTGCTGCGCAGGCTCGCGGTTGCTGGTGCAGGAAGGTATTGCCGACGCGATGATAGCCAAACTGCGCGCGCGTATGGAACGCCTGCGCGTGGGTGACCCGCTCGACAAGGCGGTCGACATCGGCGCGATTGTGGCTCCGCGCCAGCTCGAACGGATCACACAACTTGTGCAACAGAGCGCAGACGAAGGCGCACAGGTCTGGCAACCGTCGTGGAGTTGCCCGCAGGAGGGCTGGTTCTACCCGCCGACGCTGCTCACCGATGTGGCACCCGCCAGTACCGCAGCGCAGATCGAGATCTTTGGTCCGGTGCTGGCGCTGATGACCTTCCGCACGCCAGACGAAGCGGTGGCGCTGGCCAACAACACGCGCTACGGGCTGGCGGCCTCGGTCTGGAGCGAAAATATCAGCCTGGCGCTCGATGTCGCGCGGCGCGTGCTGGCGGGCGTGATCTGGATCAACGGCACCAATATGTTTGACGCGGCGGCCGGCTTTGGTGGCTACCGCGAGAGCGGTTTTGGCCGCGAAGGTGGCCGCGAGGGCCTGGTCGAGTATCTGCGCGCCCCGCAGCCGCCGACCGCGCTGCCCGTGGCCACCCACGATGCGCCCGCAGCGCACAGCAACGGGCAAATCGACCGCACCTACAAAGTCTTTGTCGGTGGCAAGCAGGCGCGCCCCGATTCGGGCTACAGCCGCGTGGTGCTGAACGATGATGGTGATGTGATTGGCACAGCCGCCGAGGGCAATCGCAAAGATATCCGCAACGCGGTGGAAGCCGCGCGCACGGCAGCAGCGAGCTGGAGCGCGGGCACCGGCCACGGTCGCGCGCAGGTCGTGTATTACCTGGCCGAGAATCTGAGCGCGCGCGCCGACCTGTTTGTGCAGCTGCTGCAGGAGACCGGGGCGAGTGCGGTGAGCGCGCGCGCCGAGGTCGATCACACTATCGCGGCGCTCTTCACCTGGGCGGCCTGGGCCGATAAATACGATGGCGCGCTGCACCACACTTCGGCACGCACCCTCACGCTGGCGGTGCCCGAGGCGCTGGGCGTGCTGGGCATTATCGCGCCCGACGCGGCACCGCTGGCGGCGCTCGTCACGCTGGTGGCTGCGGCGATCGCACAGGGCAACAGCGTGGTGGCCGTGCCGGGCGAGCGCGGCGCGCTGCTGGCATTCGAATTCGCGTTGTTGTGCGAGAGCAGCGATCTGCCGGCGGGTGTCGTGAGCATCGTATCCGGGCCGCGCGCCGCGCTTACCAAGACCCTCGCCGAGCACAACGATGTCGACGGGCTCTGGTATGCCGCTGAGGACGATGGCGCAGCAGCGGCCGAGCGCGCCTCGGCGGGCAACCTCAAGCGCACCTGGGTCATCGCGCCGCGCGGCTGGCACACCGTCGGCAACGCACCCGAATTCCTGCGGCGCGCCACGCAATGGAAGAATATCTGGGCGCCATACGGGGCGTAGCGACGCCGCATGCTGCGCCACCACATCCGTACGCACGCCGCATGCTGCGCCACCACATCCGTACGGACGCCGCATGCTGCGTCCCAACAGAAAGATCACCACATCCGTACGCACGCCGCATGCTGCGTCCCAACAGAAAAGCCACCACATCCGTACGCACGCCGCATGCTGCGTCCCAACAGAAAGATCACCCGTGCACATCTTCGACGCAATCCGCGCGCGCCACACCACCAACGGCCCATTCGACCCGCGCCCGATCGATCCCGATCAGCTCCAGACGATTCTGGAGCTGGCAGCGCGCGCACCGTCGCACTTCAACGCGCAGCCGTGGCGCTTCGTGGTGGTGCAAGATGCCGAGCGGCGCGCGGCACTCGCCGAGATCGCGGGCACATCGATGCGCGACCTGATGACCGACGGGCGCTTCTGGCAGCAGTACCGGCGCTTCTTCCGCTTCTCAGACGAGGAAGTGGCCGCGACGCGCGACGGGATCCACTTCGACAATATGCCGGGCGTGCTCAAGCCGTTTGCGCGTTACCTGTTCACCGATCGTGGCGCGCAGATGATGAACACGTTTCAGGTGCCGCGTGTCCTGGGCAACGATGCGCGCAAGCTGGTGGCCGGTTCACCCGTGCTGCTCGGCCTGGCGCTCTCGCGCGAGCTGTACCAGCCGGGCGAATTGACCGGTCTCTACACGCTGATCTCGCTGGGTGCCGTGGTACAGACGATCTGGCTCGCCGCAACGTCGTTTGGCATGGGGCTGCAGTTTGTCTCGACGCCGCAAGAGATCCCGGCGCAGTGGGCGCTGGTCAGCACCATGCTCGAGGTGCCAGATGACTTTGAGTTGATGTTGCTCCTGCGCCTGGGGTACGAGCCAACCGAGGCGCGCCGCCCGACGATCGACTGGAGCTCGCCGCAGCGCAAAGATATCGACGAACTGGCATTCCGCGAACGGTGGGGCCAGCCGTGGGACGCGGGCGGGGCGG
>JAYUYF010000872.1:0-2302 GCA_043752605.1 Roseiflexaceae bacterium | reverse complement strand
TCGCGCCAACACGGCTGATCGAACGCGACCAGGCGCTCGGCGCGGCGCGCGCGTTTTTAGCTACGCACGATGCGGCGCTCCGCTCGCTCTGCATCCGGGCCGCACCCGGCACCGGGCGCACGCGCTACCTGGCAGAATTGACACGCAGCGCCGTCGCGCTCGGCTACGCCACACTCAGTATTGCAGGTGATCCGGCGCTCCGCGCGCGGCGCTACGGCGCGCTTGGTGCGGCCGCTTCGGAATGGCCACTCCCACCGCCAGCAGATGGGCCGGAGCCGTTCGCCATCGCGCTGGGTGGGTCGGTCAGGTCGCGCGGCACCAGCCGCCTGCTGATCACCGTCGACGAGCCGAGCGAAATCGATACCTATTCACTTGATTTTCTGCGCGAACTGGTTGGTACTACCGCGCTGTCGCATGTCTTGCTGGCGTACATCGATGGCCCGGTGTGGGCAAGCCGTCTCAGCCACGATCCGCTGCGGCAGAACACGGCCACATTGGAGCCGCTGCTGCCGCAGGGAATTCTGGTCTGGTTGCGTCAGGCGCTACGCTGGGAGCCGCCCGCAAGCCTGATTGCATGGGTCAGCGAGTACAGTGCGGGCTATCCGAGCCGTATTCAGTGTGCGATCGATGCCGTGATCGGCAGCGGCGCACTGGCGCAGACGAGCGAAGACTGGATCTGGGATGGCAACCTGGCGCTTGGGATCGTGGCTGGTCATCCAAACACGCCTGCGATCATACGGCAACTCGACGATGCCGCGCCACTTGTGGGGCGCGACCAGGAGATCGCCGAGGTGCGCGATCTGTTGTTGTCGAGCCGCATCGTCACGATCGTCGGGCCCGGGGGCGTCGGCAAGTCGCGGCTGGCGTTACAGGCCGCAGCCGAATGCCACGCCGAATTCCCCGATGGCGCGCACTTTGTCCCCCTTGCTGGCGTGCAATCCACAGGCTATCTGCCTGCTACGGTCGTCGCCGCGCTCCAGCTGCCGCCGATGATGAGCAGCAATGTGGCCGCACAGCTAGCGATGTATCTTAGGAGCCGCGAGTTGCTGCTTGTGCTCGACAACGTCGAACACTTGCCCGATTGTGCTGCGCTGCTGGCCGATTGGCTGCGCGCTGCGCCAAATCTGCGCATACTGCTCACCTCGCGCGCCCGCCTGAATCTGCTGGAGGAGCGTGTCGTGCTGCTCGATGGGCTGGCGCTGCCAACCGCTGCGGTGGATCTGTTTCTGCAACGTGCGAAGCAAGTCGATCCCACCTTCAGTCCTCATGCAACCGATATCGATGCAATTGGTGCGATCTGTGCGGTGCTGAACGGTCTCCCGCTGGGTATCGAATTGGCGGCGTCGTTTGTGCAAACCTACAATATATCGACCATCCTTGCGGAAATCCGGCGCAGTTTGAGCTTTCTCACGGATGCGCGTGATATACAGCTCGATCGCCACCGGAGCTTGACCGCAGTCCTCGATTCGTTCTGGGAGTTGCTCTCGATCCACGAACAGCGGTCGTTGCAGGCACTCGCGGTGTTTCGCAGCGGCTTCACGCGCACCGCAGCGCGTGCGATCGCACAGGCATCGCCATTCTTTCTCGACGGGCTGGCATCGCGCATGGTGGTGCGCCGCAGCAGCAGTGGGCGGTATACGATCCACGAGTTGCTGCGGCAGTATGCGGACGAGAAGCTCCAGGAGCACCCGCACGAGGTGGCACGCAGCAACGACCGGCATAGTGCGTATTTCTTGCAGTATGTGCTCGCCCGCTATTTGCGGCACGACAGCGACGCCGATGAAACAACCGATCCACAATTCGAGATCGACAACGTATGGGCCGCGTGGGAGACCGCAGTCGTACGGCAACGGATCGAGCGGATTGGCGAATCGACACGTTCATTCTTTGTCCTGCTGATCGACCTCGGGTTGTTGCGCGAAGGGGTGCAGGCCAACGAGACCGCACGCGCGCGGATCGAAGCCAGTTGTCGTGTGGCTGGTCGCGAAGATATCCTCGCACACCTTGATGCGATGCGCGGCGCAATGTTGTATCAGATGGGTCGCTACAACGAAGCCATCGAAGCTGCGGAACAGGCCGAGCGGTTGCTGGGCGATTATCCTGCACCAGCAGTACGCGCATGCTGCCTCTACACGCTCGGAACGACCCACCTTGTGCTTGGGCAACAGCTAGCCGCGCAGGCGCGGCTCGAACAGGCGCTCACCGTCGTTGCGGGTGATGAGCGGTTGGCGGTCGAGATCTTAGTTACGATCACGCATCTGGCAAATCTGGCCGGCAACAGCGCGCGCGCCAGTGTGTATGG
>JAYUYF010000871.1:0-5914 GCA_043752605.1 Roseiflexaceae bacterium | reverse complement strand
ACGGCGCGTTTCTTGCAGCAAGCGCAATACATCGCGCAAATGAGGATAGTTGACAAAGTAGACCATTTTACCTAGAATTGTGTATATATGCAGATTATCATCGATGCGTGGAATTATTTCCTGAGCGACCAGACACGTTTCTGGCGGCTGACGGGCCAGCATATGGTGCTGAGCCTGAGCGCACTGGCGGTTGCCGTCCTTGTTTGTGTACCGCTCGGGATCGCGATTTCGCGCAGACCAGGTTTTGCGCAACCGGTCATCAACGTGGTAAATGCGCTACGTGTATTGCCAAGCCTGGTGATTTTGTTCCTGGCACTGCCATATCTTGGCCTCGGCTTCCGGCCATCGCTGATTGCGCTGACGCTACTGGCGATGCCGCCGGTACTGATCAACACCTACGCCGGGATGCGGGGCGTCGATCGGGCGGTGGTTGAGGCAGCGAAGGGCATGGGTATGTCGGCTTCACAGCGTCTGCGGCAGGTCGAACTGCCACTGGCGCTCCCCGCAATTGTCGCGGGCATCCGCACCGCTGCGGTCGAGGTTGTTGCGAGCGCCACACTGGCTGCGTTTATCGCGGGTGGGGGCCTGGGTGATTATATCACTCGCGGTTTTGCGCTCAACCGAACGGTGATTATGCTCGTGGGTGCGGTTGCGGTGGCGGTACTTGCCTTGCTGATCGAACTGTCGCTGGGCGCATTACAGCGCACGCTCACCCCTCGCGGCGCATAGCCATACCAGCGCGGCTCGTGCCGCGCAGAGTAATCGCTACACAAAGGAGATTCCATGCGTTCATTCAACGCAACGGCACGCAGCGCCGCGATCGCGGCTGTGATGAGCATTGTGCTCGCCGCCTGTGGTGCCACGACGCCGGCTGCCTCGACGGCAGTCCCTGACGCGGCAACCGCCGCGCCCGCCGCGACGACAGCTGCGGAGGCGACAACTGCTCCGGCAGAAGCCACCACTGCTCCGGCAGAAGCCACCACTGCACCCGCCACCGGCGGCGCAAAAGGCCCGATCGCGATCGGCTCGAAGGACTTCACCGAGGCGATCCTGGTCGCTGAGCTGTACGCACAGCTGCTCGAAAACAATGGCTACACCATCGAGCGCAAGCTGAGCCTCGGTGCTACGCCGATCGCCCAGGAAGCACTGGTCAAGGGTGATATCGATTTGTATCCGGAATACACGTCGACTGGCCTGCAGGAGGTGCTTCAGATCACCGACCGCTTCACCGATGCACAGGCGATCGTCGACCGCGTACGCACCGAGTACGAGAGCAAATTCCAGCTCACCTGGCTCGATCCGTCACCGTTCAATAATACCAACATCTTCGCCGTGACCCAGGCAGTTGCCGACCAGTACGGGCTCAAGACCTATACCGATCTGGCGGCCAAGGCGGGTGAACTGCGTCTCGGCGCACCTGCCGAATTCCAGGATCGCACCGACACCAAAGGTCTCGATGAGGCTTACGGCGGCTTTGTCGCCAGCTTCAAAGAGATCAAGGCGCTCGGCACGGGTGGTCTGCGCTATGATGCGCTGGCGGCCGGCGAAGTCGACGTGATCGTTGCCTTTGGCACCGATGGGCGGGTGGCGGGCGATAAGCTCGTGACGCTCGAAGATGACAAGAGCTTCTATCCGATTTACAACATCGCACCGGTCATCCGCCAGGATACGCTGGCCGCGAATGCTGATATCGCGACGATCCTGAACAGCCTCGCGCCGTTGTTGACCGCATCGGTGATGTCAGGTCTGAACTACGAAGTCGACGGCCCCGCCAAGCGCGAAGTCGGCGATGTCGCGAAGGATTTCCTCACGGCGAGCGGTTTGCTCAAGTAGATCATCTCGGTGCCACCCCTCTCGCTTCGTGCGAGAGGGGTGGTGTTTTTTACGGAGCAGTATGAGCGCACTCGATATCCAGCACGTCTCGCGGCAGTGGCCGGGCGAGCCGCAGCCGTCAGTTGATGACGTAAGTTTGACTATCCCGGCGGGGCAATTTACCGTCCTGCTCGGGCCATCAGGCTGTGGCAAGACCACACTGCTCAAGATGATCAACCGGTTGTATGAACCGACCGGCGGTCAGATTTTGATCAATGGCGTCGATGCAGCCACATTGCCCGCCACCGAGTTGCGCCGGAAGATCGGGTACGTGATCCAACAGACCGGGCTTTTTCCGCACATGACGATTGCGAAGAACATTGCGGTCGTGCCCGATCTGCTCGGCTGGGAGCGCGGCAAGACTGACGCGCGCATCGACGAATTGCTGGATCTTGTCGGCCTGCCGCGCACGTACCGCGAGCGGTTTCCGCGCCAGCTCTCGGGTGGCGAGCAGCAGCGGGTTGGTGTTGCACGCGCACTGGCGGCCGATCCATCGTTTATCCTGATGGACGAGCCATTTGGTGCGATCGATGCGATCACGCGTGACCGGCTGCAAGACGAATTGCTGCGTATCCAGCAGCGCGTCCGTAAGACGGTATTGTTTGTCACGCACGATGTCGAGGAGGCGCTCAAGCTCGCCGATCGGATTGTGGTGATGCGCAAGGGTAAAATTGTGCAATATGATACGCCCTTGGCGATCGTGAGCCGCCCGGCCGATGCGTTTGTGCGCGATCTTGTGGGCGCAGATGATTTGCTGCGCCGCCTGAGCCTGGTACACGCCGCCGATGTGGCACGGCCGGTCGAAACGATCGAACCGCATGCGATGACCACTAGCGCCGATACCGATCTGCGCACGCTGGTGGCGCAGCTGCTCGGCAGCCCAAACGAAACGCTGGTGCTGCTTAACGCAGATCGAGTGCCGGTCGGCCAGGTGGGCTTCGACGATATCCGCGCTTCGCTGCGGGCGGGATGATGAAATATCTGATCGAAAATCCGGAACGGATCTTGACGCTGCTGGGTGAACACCTGCGGCTGACGGGGATCTCGCTGCTGCTGGCGCTGCTGATCGCATTGCCGCTGGGCGTACTGGCCGCACGAATACCACGGCTGCGCGATGTGTTGCTGGGCATACTGGGCGTGATTTATACCATCCCGAGTCTCGCGTTGCTGGTCTTGCTTATACCATTCACCGGGTTGAGCCCCAACACTGCAATCATCGCGCTGGTGGCATATGCGCAACTGGTGCTGGTACGCAATATTGTCGTCGGGCTCACGGGTGTTGATCGGGCATTGATCGAGGCGGCCAAAGGCATGGGCATGAGCTCCGGGCAGATCTTTCGCCGCGTGGAGTTGCCGCTGGCGCTGCCGCTGATCCTGGCTGGCACGCGGATTGCGGCGGTCTCGACGGTCGGGATCGCGACGATTGCGGCCTTTATCAGCGCAGGTGGGCTAGGCGTGCTGTTGTTCGAGGGCGTCCGTACCAGCAACAACGACAAGATCCTGGCGGGTGCGATCGCTGTCTCTGCGGTGGCGATCGTACTAAACGCCGTGTTGTGGCTGGCCGAGCGCCGGGCAGCGCGCACCGCATATGGCGTGGCAGCATAGTGTTGCGCGCCCGCGTCAGCGCACAGCTCAGCGCAGTACGTTCAGGCCTCCCGCCGGTCGCCGATGTTGCGTTGTTGTACCACATCGGTCTGCCGCCGCGTAGTATCGTCGTCGATGTCATCGCTTCCGACGGCACATTGCTCGGTAGTGCCACGGTTCCCGGCGGCCAGCGGTTTGTCGAAGTCACGCTGGTCACGTCGGGCGCGGGGATGGCGGCGCGGGCCACGATTGCGGCGCGAAGCACCGGGTAGCGACGCAAAGCTTTGCGTCGCTACCCGGTGCCCACCCATTCCCCCTGTGCTTGCAGGGACGCGCAATATCGTTTAGACTGCATATGCTTATGTAACACATAAATCAGAGTGGTGTGTATGTCTACTTTACCACTTCCCACCCGCGACGATCAGCGCCAACGGCGTGCGCTCCAGCTTATCTTTATCTTTGTCAACCTGGTGCTGGTCGAAATCCATCTGCCGGGTGGGCTTTGGGTAGTTATTGGTGGAACCTTCTGGGTGACGATGATTGCTCTGGCGGTGCTCGGCGGCAGCTGGATGTGCGGCTGGGTGTGCTGGATCGGTGGTGTTCAGGATCTGTTCGAGCCGCTGGCACGCGCACGGCTGCGGATCAACCCGCGCTGGGGCCGTGCGGTCACGCTTGCGCTGCTCGTGGGCTGGGTACCGATCATCTGGTGGTTGGTACCGAGCGCAATCACGACCGAATACACACCGTTTGGCATAAACCTTGACGCGTGGCCACGCCATCTCTTTCAACTTGGTTTGATGATGCTGGTTGGCGCAAGCGTGATGGTGCTCGGGAAGCGTGGTATCTGCCGGTACCTTTGCCCATTCAACAGCGTGGTTGGGATCGTACGGCGCTGGTTACCCTGGTCACGCCGCAGCAGCACAGCTACCAGCCCGGCTCGCGTGAGTGGATGCCAGCACTGTGCGCGTGGGTGCGAGGTGCACGATTTGGCAAAGCCAGCTGGCGAGATCATTCCCCTTATCATCGAACAGGGCAAATCGCAGAAGAGTGGAGGAAACTAACATGAACCAGACACGTGTACTTCAAGGGTTACTGGTGCTATGGGGTATCTGGAATATCCTCAATGGTCTGCTCTCGACGTTTGCACAGCAGGCCGGGGCGAGCCTTGTTGGCTGGTCGCCCGCCTCAGGCTGGACGCCGGAGCTGATTTCGATGGCGCAGCAGTATGGCATGGTGATGCTCTTGCTGGGTGGAGTATATCTGCTTACGGCGCGCGATCCGGTGCGCTACCGCCCGTTTATCTGGGTCGTCATCGCCGAGCAAATCATCGGCATCGGCTACTCGGCCTACGGGGCATTTGCACTGAATCAAATCACGACCAGTCAGTTTGTCACACAGGTCGTCATCAACCTGGTCGTTGTCGCGATCTTCGTGGTCTTGCGCTCGGGAAGCGCAACGGGCACGAGCGCGCGTGTCTCGGCCTCGACGTAAGATTCGGGCGCGTTGCTTGGCGCAAAGCGCAATGAACTCGCCCTGCTTCTTCCCGCACCCGCGCCCCCTCTCCCAGAACGGAGAGGGGGGCCCAACAACAGCAGCCTCAAGCAATCCGAGGACTGCTCTCTGTAGTCTAACCTGTCACAGGATGCACCACCGGCTCCGGCACCAGCCGGGTATCCTGCCAGGGATACCAGCGTAGAAAGATGCTGATAATCACCGCCTGGATACCCCACTGCACCGCAGCAACCACCAGCGAGACGGTGCCGATCGAGACCTCGTAGGCCGAATTGAACACACCACAGATCTGGCTTGCGATCGGGATCCAGATCACGAGCCGATACTGCACGACGTGTTTCATCGCGAGCAGGCTTGTCAGGCTGAGGACGAGAAACGTCACACCCTGTTGTTTTGTCGTGTAGGCATCGTTTACCGGGTAATTGAGCAGCAACGCACCAAGCTGCAAGATGATGATCGAGGCGACCGACCAGAAGAGGAACAGCCCGCCAAAGTACCGCAGCGTTGTCCGCATCGCGCGGCGGCGGCGGCTCGGTTCAGGTGCGGGCCAGGCCTGCCCAACCCGCCAGTTCAGCCCCACAAGCGTGGCGGCTATCAGCAGTGTGTAGGCGATGGTCGTCAGGAACAGTTGCAGCGAGATCGCGCCGACCACAAAGTCGTTCAGCGCAAGACCGGCCTCGACAAGACGCTGCGCCACACCAACCCACACGATTCGTGCGTAGCGCACGGGGTCGATCGCCAGCAGTGCATACAGCAACGCCACCGGGATGAGAAACAGACCATACTGGCGCGCAATCAGCGGATCGATCAACGGTCGGCCCAACATCTCGTACGCCAGCGGCTGCTGGGTGAGAAAAAGCCAGGCGCGCAACGATTCGCCAACCGCCAGCAGGAGCAACACCACCCGAATCATCAGAGTTCGCATTATGCAGGTACCTTTGTCATG
>JAYUYF010000870.1:0-2308 GCA_043752605.1 Roseiflexaceae bacterium | reverse complement strand
ACGGTTTCTGTTATTCGTCGGCACGCTTGAGCCACGGAAGAATCTGGCACGGCTATGCGATGCCTATGCACAGATCGCACATCAGTACGATGTGCCGCTGCTGATCGGTGGTGCCAAAGGCTGGTTGTATGAACCACTGCTCGCACGGGTGGCGGCACTTGGTCTGGGTGACAGGCTGCGACTGCTCGGCTACCTGCCGTATGATGAACAACCACTCTGGTATGCAGCCGCGACGGCGTTTGTCTTCCCGTCACTGTATGAAGGCTTTGGCATCCCGCCGCTCGAAGCAATGGCATGCGGTACACCCGTCATTGCTTCATCGAGTAGTAGCCTGCCCGAGGTGGTGAGCGATGCCGCGCTGCTCGTCAGCCCAATGGATACTGATGCGCTTGCGGCAGCGTTGCGGCGCGTGCTTGATGATGCGGTGCTACGCGACGATCTGCGCGCACGCGGGTTCGCACGCGTGCAGCAGTTCTCGTGGCAGGACAGCGCGCGCCGCACGCTGGCGACCTATCGTGCGGCGGCAGCAGGGTAGGTACGGTTCACCACCAAGGCATCTTTTAGACGTGCGAGCTATGGCCTCCCTCACCCCCGACCCCGCTCCCACAACGGGAGAGGGGAGTACAGTAGCGTGATGGCTACGCCACGACTTCTTCATACTGAGCGCTGGCGGCGGTTTCATCAAATGCGCCGCGACTGTTGTCTTCGGTCTGCGTCGCGAATTCCTGTGCCCACGACTGAATGCTCGCCCAGTCGCGCAGCGCGGCAGCGTGCAGCGTTTCTGGCCGCCACACCGAGCGCAGATACTCGGCATCGATCGTCTCGGGATGCACGCTGATGAACGGCACGACCGTCGCGGTGTCGCCCTTGCCCCATTCTTGCTCGCTGCCTGGACCGAGTGGCAATGCCATTTCGTGGAAGGTCACCAGATCGGGGTGCTTTGCGCGATCCACCAACTGGTCGGCGGCCTCACAGATCCGCGCGTGATCGAGCAATGCTGCGAGCAGGACATCGGTCATCCGCGAGCGCACCGAGAGCTGTACCAGCCGCAGGTAACCGGTGCTCGCCAGCGGATCGATGTACCCACGTACCGCCATCTTGCTGCGCTCGCCCTGGCCCCAGCGCATGCCGAGCCCAGCCTCGATCGTTGCGCTCGCGTTGCGCGCCGAGAGGCTGCCCGCAACCGTGGCCGCGACCGGACCACTGGTGACCGGATACAGCTTTACAGTCTCGCCAAAATCCCAGTGCCGCACAATTTCGGCACCGCCCTGCCGCTGATGCTTGATCTCGCACTGACCAACTTTGGCAGCGCGCAGCGCCTCGTCAAGATCCGCATCACGCCCGGCCTCAATATGAAAGCCGACATACGGCAAGAAACGACCAGTGCCGATGCTCTTGCGCGCTGTGCTCTTGCCGTTCGCATACTGCAGCGTCACCGCATCCTGGACGGCCTGGACTTTGTTGCGACCAATCATCTCGTGCTCCCTGTACGTTGCAAAACATTTGTTCTATTATACCGGACAGGCAACGGCGTGTCAACAGGCAAAACAACGCCCCCGCACCAGTTGGTGCGGGGGCGTTGTTTGCGGGTCTCCTGCTACGGTTGTGGGGCCGCCGCAGGGTCGGGCGTTGGCGCAGGGATCGGCTCAGGAGCTGCGTCCTGCGCGGGTGGCGGCAGGACAATTTCGGTGCCCGGTACTGGCGCAGGCGCGGCGGGATCAGCCGTTGGCAGCGGCGCAGGTGCAGCGGGATCAACCGTGGGCAATGCCGGGTCGACCGTCGGCGCTGGTGCCGGGCGCGATAAGAAGACCGGGCGCCCGTCTGCGCCCATATCGCTCGGATGCACCACAAAGATATTTGGCCACGGCCGGAAGATCGTACGAAAGCGCTCGGGTGCACCGGCGACGCCATTGACCGTCACCGTGCGAAACACATCGATTGTGCGCCCACCGCGCGCCGTATCGCTCTGGCGCATACGCCCGCGTGGTTGCTCGCGATCCACCGCATAGACCGGAGCCTGTGGCGCCGGCACTTCGTTGTAGACTCGGCGCGTCAAGCTCACCTGCCGGTCGGGCTTGGTGCCATACAAAATGATCTGCGCGAGACCACTCTTCGGGTCGCTAAACGCACCCATCAGCATCCACGCGCCGGTATCATTCAGGAACTTGAGATCGGGGCCACCACCGGTAAAGATCGTCGCATCGAGACCTGCGCCGTTGGCATCTTCGCCCAGACCGTAACGGTCATACCAACTGATGTAAAACGAGTGCCCGTAGCGTTCGGTGATCGGCAGCCCGGCCCAGAATGC
>JAYUYF010000869.1:0-5928 GCA_043752605.1 Roseiflexaceae bacterium | reverse complement strand
GCGATCTGGTGCGCGCTGATCTGCCCGAAAATCAGGTGACGCGCGGGCTCGATGCCCAGCAACGTCAGGAACGCACGTTTGACCTGATCGAGCGCTTGCTGGTGCGCGCCGCCGCGACCGCGCCGCAGCTGGTAATCTTTGAGGATCTGCACCACGCCGATGCGCTGACGATCGCGCTCTTTGCCCGGCTCGGCGAACGGCTGGCGATGGTGCCCTGTTTACTGTTTGGCGTACACCGCCCGGCTACACAGCTCGCCGATCTGGGCGCGGCGCAGCAGCTCGGGCCGCTCGATGCCAGCGAGAGCGCCCGGCTTGTCGCGCAGCTCGGCGCGGGTCTCGCACCGCTGGTTGTGCAGCAGATCAGCGCGCGCGCCGGTGGCAACCCGCTGTTTCTCGCCGAGCTGATCGATGCGGTACACGAGCGCGGCGCGGCGGTGCTCGAGACCCTGCCGGATAGCCTGAGCGGGCTACTGCTGGCGCGGATCGACCGGATCGACCCGGCGGCACGTACCACACTGCGGGTGGCGGCGGTGGTGGGCCAGCGCGTGCCGTGCGATGTACTCGATGCCGTGGCCGATACCGATCCGCAGACGTTGCGCGCCCGGCTCGATGCGCTCAACCGCGAAGAATTGACGCTGATCGACCGGCTGCACCCCGAGCGCGTCGATCTGTTTCGCCAGGCGCTGCTGCACGAGGTGGCCTACCACAGTATGCTGTATGCGCGCCGCCGCGAGTTGCACGGCCGGATCGGAGCTTACCTCGAACGACGCTACGCCGACCGGCTGGAGGATTTCTACGGTTTGCTGGCGCATCATTATGCGCTGAGCGACCAGGGCGAGCAGGCGATTGGCTACCTGCTCAAGGCCGGTCACGCCGCGCGCGATGCCTATGCCAATCAGGAGGCCGAGCAGCTGTATCTGCGCGCGCTCGCACTGCTCGGCGACAGGATGAACGACCCGCGCGGCTGGGAGGCACACGATGCACTCGGTGATGTGCTGACGACTGTGGGGCGCTACGATGCCGCACTGATGCACCACGATGCCGTGATCGCCGCGCCAGATGTGCTGCCGGATGCCGTACGCCGTGCGTACCGCAAACGTGGCAGCGTGCTCGAGAAGCAGGGCAGCTACGATGCAGCGCTCGAATCGCTGACGACCGCGCTCGAACTGGCGCGCGCGGGTGGTGCTCCCATGAGCCCGATCGCCATCCCGCTGGCGTGTGCTGATATCGCGCTGGTACACAAACGCCGTGGTGCCTACGATGCCGCGATCGCCGCCTGCGAAGACGGGTTGCGCCACATGCGCAGCGACCCACGCACGCGCGCGGATGAACTGATCGAGGCGCGGCTCAACCAGGAGCTCGGCGGAATCTACGGCCGTCGTGGCGACTACACGCGCGCACGCCAGCACTTCGTGCGTTGCCTCGCGCTCCAAACCATGGTCGACGACTTGCCCGGTCTCGCGGCATCGGAGAATAACCTCGGTTTCCTCGATATCCTCGAAGGCCGCCCGGCCGCAGCGCTGGCGCACTACCGCGCCGCCGAGGATATCGCGCGCCGGATCGATCTGCGTCACGTGCTGGTTTACACCGCAGTCAACACGGCTGATGCCCTGTATGCGACGGGCGATCTGCGCGCTGCGGAAGTGCGTTGTCGCGAAGGTCTCGATCTCTCGCAGGCGCTCGATGCACGCCAGACGACTGCACACTTGCAAATGACATTAGGGATCGTCTTGCATTCACGTGGTGATGATGGAGCGACACGCAGCGCATTTGACACGGCGATCAGAATCAACCAGGAACTTGGCAGCCGCTACGATGTGGCAAACACGCAGGTCAATAGCGCATCAGCACTGGTCGACCTGGGCGAACTCGATGCTGCGCGAACGGTAGCGATCGCAGCGCTGCGCGCGGCCGAAGCGCTCGACGCCGCGCCACTGCGGGCTGATGCGCTGAATGTGCTGGCGGCGGCGGCCCTTGCCGCAGGCGATGATGATAGCGCGGTGGTGCTCGCAAACGAGGCGCTCGCCGCAGCGCGGGCTGCCGCAAGCCGCCACGCCGAAGGAATCGCGCAGCGCACGCTGGGCCTGGTAGCGATCCGTCAGGGCGAAGCGGCCGACACCGCGCTGGCGGCTGCCTTCGCACAGTTTGCTGCGGTGGGCGAACAATTTGAAATTGCGCGCACGCATGCGATGATTGGTAGTACACTGGTAGCAATGCGAAACCATGATGCCGCTGTACCGTATCTGAAACAGGCGCGTGAAGCGTTTGACATGATGGGAGCCGATGGTGAGCTGCGTCGTCTCGATGCAGCCATTCGCAACACAGGAGCGTGAGCAATGTCGATGAGTACTATCCAGCAGGTGATCGGTCGGGCGGCAACGGATCCAGAGTTCCGCGAGGCGCTAGTTGCAGATGCACGCGCCGCCTGCGGCGAGTATGATCTGACCAGCGACGAACTCGATGCGCTCGAAGCGCTCGACCACAGCAGCCTGGCGGCGTTTGCCGGCACGCTCGACGAGCGGCTCTCAAAGCGTGGTGGTGGTGGATTTATTTAGGCGTACAGCGCAGGGTCGTGTGCTTGTACCGCCCTCACCCCCGACCCCTCTCCCGCACGCGGGAGAGGGGGAGCATACTCAGTGCCAGCGTGTACCGCCCTCACCCCCGACCCCTCTCCCGCACGCGGGAGAGGGGAGCATATGTGCCAGTCAATTCAGATTGATGACATCTTTCACTTTTGCAATGTATTGACAATCGCGCGACAAACTATTGACAGTGTGGACCAGGCTGCTATACTCAAACCAGCTAGAATGTTTGCTGGCCCTGTCGTCACCGTTTCGATGTAGAAAGGGTTCGTCCGATGCGTATCTCTCGTGCACAGATCGCCGGTATCGTCGCCACCATCGGGTTCGCGCTCGCCGCGCTCGCCACAGCCGCAACCAGTGTGATGGATCTCGCTCGCGGTGGCACTGGTTTCATCTAGGCCAGGTTAGGATAGCGAGATCAGCCAGGGCGCCCGTACGGGCGCCCTGTTGTGTTGTCATGTAGGAGCGAGTTGGGCGAGCCGCAAAATTTTGCGTCTTTACCTTTGTGCCGGCAGGAGCGACCACGAGGATCGCCCTGACGGAGATCGCGGTGCAGGTGCGGCAGGGGCGACCACGAGGACGCTGCTACAGCGACTGGCGCTTCTCGGCGAATGCGCTGTAGCCGCCTTCGTACACACGCAGTTCGCCATCGCGCACCTCGAAGATCCGGTCGGCCACCCGGTCGAGGAAATAGCGATCGTGCGAGACCACGATCACGGTGCCGCCAAAGCTATCGAGCGCCTGTTCGAGCACCTCGGCCGACGGGATATCGAGGTTGTTGGTCGGCTCATCGAGCAGCAGGCAATTTGCGCCGCCGAGCATCAGCAGCGCGAGTTGTACCCGGCTCTTCTCGCCACCACTGAGCGTGGCCACCGGCTGTACAGCCGAGCTGTACGGGATCAGGAAGCGGCCAAGCTTCGAGACCGCTTCACCCTCGGTGATCGGCTTCAGGTCACGCAGAATCGCGATCGGGGTTTTTGCAAAATCAAGCGTCTCGTGATGCTGGGCATAGTGATCGCGCGTGATACTCGGCCCGCACCAGAGCTCGCCGCTGTCGGGTTCGAGCTGGCCCAGCATGATCCGCAACAGCACGGTTTTGCCCGCGCCATTTGGCCCGACGATGCCGATCCGCTCGCCATTCATGATCGTGGCCTGCGCGTCGAGCAGGATGATCTGCTCGCCAAAGACCTTGTCGACGCGCCGCAACTCGATCGCCTTGGCACCACCACGCACGGCGGGCCGCAGCTGGAGCGCCATCTTACGCCGTTCGAGCACCGGGCGTTCGACCTTGTCCATCGTATCGATCTGGCGCTGCTTGTTGTTGATCTGACGTTTGAGGCGCGGATCGAGGCTGACGCTCATCCAGACTTTGAAGCGCGCGATCGCGGCTTCAAGATGCGCGATATCCTGTTGCTGAGCCTTAAAATCGGCCTGTTGCCGCAGCAGGGCCAGCTCCTTTTGCGTCGCATAGCTCGAATAGTTGCCCTCCCAGAGCTTAATCCGCGCGCCGTCGCGCGTCGGCTCCAGTTCGGCGATCTGGCGCACGGTCTCATCGAGCAAATACCTATCGTGCGAGATGATCACGACCGCGCCAGCGAACTCGCGGATGAGCTGTTCGAGCAGACCTTTGCGCGCCATATCAAGATGGTTGTCGGGTTCATCGAGCAGCAGCAGATCAGGGTCGGCCAGCAGGCAGCGCGCCAGCCCGACCATCTTGCGCTCGCCGCCCGAGAGCAGCCGCATTGGCACTTCCCAGCGCGCTTCCGCCAGCTGCATGCCGCGCAACAAGCGCTCGGCGCGGCTGTGCACCGCGTTTGCGCCGAGGGTATCGAGCTCGGCGAGCAACCGTTCGTGTGTGGCCAGCGCGCGCTCGAGCCGCCGCATATCATTTGCCACCGCCGGATCGCCGAGTTGCGCCTCGACGGCCGTGATCTGTGCTTCAATCGCGGCGATGTCGTCGCGCGCGGCGATCAACTCGGCCAGCGCACCACGCGCGGGTTCGCCAGCGTACTCCTGCGCCAGGTACGCCACCCGCGCGCCACGGCGAAACACAATCTGGCCACCATCGGGCGCATCGACGCCCGCAATGGTACGCAGCAACGTACTCTTGCCCGTGCCGTTGGGGCCGATCAGGCCAATTTTCTCACCCTCCTGGATCGTCCAACTCAAATTGCCGATCACCGTCCGCCCGCCAAGCGCGCGCATCAATTTACTGATATCGACAAGAATCTGCGCCATAGTATCCTCACTGTAAAAACAAAAACGCCGCAAGCACAGTGTTTGTGCCCGCAGCGTGCGCTGTCGTTATAGAAAACGGTTTACAGCGTTAAAGGTCTTTCGGGCACACGAATCCGATGTCGTGCGCCGACGAATCCGCCGATGCAGGTTCTCCAGGTACGTGTTGTGGCCGTGTAGCGCATGATCCGTCCTTTTACTCTGCCAAAAATGTAGCACGAAGCGCGTATGGTGTCAATCGCGCTGACAAACACACAAAACGGCGAACAGCGGGCGCGGATCCTTGCACGGAGATTTTCGCATTGCGGTATACTCGCGTCATCGTATGCGAGAGGAGCAACCCGTGAGCGCAACCCCTGGTCGTCCGGCTGCCGATGAGCATCTGCCGTATTATGCGCAGTACACCGATCTTGTGCCGGATGGTGATATCGTGGCGATCCTCGAAACCCAGCGTGCAGAGACGCTGGCGCGGCTGGCGCAGCTGAGCCCGGCGCAGGCGCTGTTTCGCCCCACACCGGCAGACTGGAACACCCGCGAGGTGCTGGGCCACATCATCGACGGCGAGCAGGTATTTGGGTACCGGGCGCTGTGGGTGGCGCGCGGTGGTGCTGGGCCGCTGCCGAGCTTCGACCCCGATGTGTTTGTGGCGGCGGCACAGGACGCCGGGCGGTCGATCGATGCGTTGCTGGATCGCTATGATGCGGTGCGCCGCGCGAGCATCGCGCTGTTTGCGGGCTTCGATGCGGCGGCGTGGGATCGGCGCGGCATTGCCTCGGATGCGGTGATCACGACGCGCGCGCTGGCATATATCTGTGCCGGGCACGAATTGCACCATATCGCTGATTTTCACGCGCGGTATGGCATATAGGGGCGGGGACGGGCGGGGCGGGCGGCGCATCACGATGCGCCGGTACGGGTGCGGGGACGGGTGCGGGGGGAAACACGATGCGCAACAATCGTACAATCACCGCCGCGACGGTCGGGCCGCTGCTGCTGGGCGGTGCAATCGCCGGGCTCTCGGTGGTGCAATACGATTTCATGCGCGCGCTCGGCTGGCATCCGGTCAGCGCGCCGACGGTCGATTGGCCGAGCGGGCTGGCGCTCGGGCCGC
>JAYUYF010000868.1:0-13436 GCA_043752605.1 Roseiflexaceae bacterium | reverse complement strand
TGTACGGTCAAAGCTGTCTGGGATCCGATCGCGCGTCTGATAATCGACGTAGACACTGGTGATTCCTAGCGTGGCCAGCCACTCGCGCGCCTGGTTCTCACCAAAGCCGCGCAGATCGGGCATCCGGTCACCCGGAATCTCGGTTGGGATCGGCACTGCTGTTGGGATGACAAATGCCGCACACTGGGGCAGCCCGGTGAGACGCGAGGGCACAAACGCGCTGCCATCGTCACTGTTCCAGCGATACTCGATCTCGGTGTCACGTTCGGCAGGTGGGAAGTTCCAGACACGCACCGTTGCGAGTTGGTCGGCTGGCAGTGGGTACAGCGGATCGGGCGTACAGTACCCTCTGGCGAAATTCTCGGTCGGTGTCAGCGCGTCAGTACTGCTGATGATCTGGGTCGTTCGTCCTAGTTGAACCGTCGTAAACAGATCGCAGCCTTCGCTCTGCCGCCCGTCCGCAGGCGGTACTGCCGTTTGTAGCGGATCTGGCACGAGCGTCAACACACGGCTTGCCAGCATCTCGGGTGAAAAGATATCCGTGCTGGCGAGATTGTAGCGTCCGGGCAGCGCGCACATCGGCTGAGCCGTCAGCCACGTTGGTCGGGCAAATGTCGTCGGCAGTGTGCCACCAAACGGTTCAGCGAGGAGCGTGGCAAAGCGCGGATCGGCAAAAATTGCCTCCATCACATTATGCCAGATTACACCGCCACCCGTCAGGCTCTCGACGCGCGCGGTCGGCTCGTTGTTGTTGTTGCCCGTCCACACGCCCACGGTCAGGTATGGCGTATAGCCTACCGCCCACGCATCGCGCCAGTCGTTCGACGTACCGGTCTTGACGGCGGCCGGCCGCGAGAGTCTGAGCTTGCTGTTGAGCCCCCACACCGGTATGCGAGCCGTATCATCGCTGAGTATATCGCTGATAATCGCGACGTGATCGGGGTTGAGCGCGGGCGGGCGGCGCGCTGGCGCAAACTCTTCGATGACCTCGCCACTACGATCGGTGATTCTCAAGATAGCCGTGGGTGCAAAATAATTGCCGTTGCTGGCGAGCGTATTGTAAGCGGCGGTCAACTCAATCGGGGTCACCTCGCCGCCGCCGAGCGTCATCGAGAGACCATAGAAATCGGCACCCTGATTGAGCGAATTGATCCCGGCACGCTGGAGCAAGCCGAGCGTCTGGTCGATCCCCGCAAACTTGAGCGCCTTGATGGCCGGCATATTGAGCGAGTTTGCGAGTGCAGTTCGCATGCGTACCGGCCCATTCCAGCGACCGTTGTAATTTTGTGGCTCGTACCAGGTACCATTGCCAACCGGGAAACGTGTCGGCACATCCCAGAACACGGTTGCAGGCGTCGCACCACGCTCCATCGCCGCAAGAAACGTAAATGGTTTGAGCGCCGAGCCGGGCTGCCGCAGGCTCACCGCCACATTGACCTGCCCGTCGAGCACGTTGCCGTCTTCGCCGGGTGTGGTTGTGGTCTTGACGCCGTTGTAATCGACACTGCCGACCATCGCGAGGATCTGGCCCGTGCCAGGCTGCATGACGACGACCGCCGCGTTATGAATATTACGCGCTTCGAGCTCCTGTATGCGCTCGGTCGCGCGCTGCTGCGCCACCTCCTGCATACGGAGATCAATTGTGGTATAAATCGACAGACCCTGGCCCGCAAATTCCGGCCCGTACTGTTCTTCGAGCAATTGCCGCACGTAAAAGACAAAATGCGGCGCATTGAGCGGGATCGCGCGCGTACTAAAGCGCAGATCGTCGGCAATCGCTCGCCGACCTTCTTCGGCGGTGATATAGCCATCCTCCACCATACGGCGCAGCACCGTTATCTGGCGGCGTTTGGGGAGCGGCGCACGCGCGCCAGCAGTCAAATCGGTGAGCCAGTTACTATCCATCTGCACGCCGCGTAGCACACCGCTTTCGAGATGGGCAAATGGGTCATAGCGCGTCGGCAATTGCGGCAAGCCAGCAAGCAATGCCGCCTGCGGCAGTGTCAGTTCGCGTGCTGGTTGGTCAAAATAGGTATTGGCCGCTGCTTCGATACCATAGGCCAGATTACCATAATAAATCTCATTAAGATACAGTTCGAGGATTTCCTCTTTCGTATATTGTTGCGAGAGTTCCTGCGCCAGGATGATTTCGGTCATCTTGCGCTGGTAACGATTCTCATAGCTGCGCTCTTCATCCGTGAGCACAATCGCTTTGATCAACTGCTGCGTGATCGTCGAGGCACCACCCTGCTCCGCACCCGAGGACACGTTTGCATAGATCGTGCGCGCGATGCCTGGATAGTCGACGCCGGTATTCTCAAAGAATGACTGGTCTTCGACCGCCACAGTGGCATCGATCAGCAGCGGGCTGATGTCTGCATACGGGATGCTTGTGCGCCGACCAACATCAAAAAATTCGTACAGCAGCGCGCCGTTACGGTCAAAAATACGGGTGGTCTCGAAGTTGTCACTTGTGGCAACCTGCGCCAGCCGCGGTTTGAGGCTCTCGGCGAGCGCATTGTAGCTGCCGAATACGCCAATACCGACCCCACCAACGATCGCGAGCAGACCGGCGATCAGCAGCGTGAGCAGGATACTGCTACCGATCGCGATCCGGCCGCCAGTAGATGCTGCTGGCGATGTCCGAAATCGGCGCGGTAGATGACGCTGAGTTGCGCGTAGGCGGGTTTTCACCGCTGTATTCTACCACGCCAACCCCGCGCATGCCGGATACGCGGCTGACGTTGACGCACATGCGCTGGTATGCTACACTACCCCTACCCCCTGGGGTGGGGGGAGGAGTACAAGGCAAACCGATGCAATCCAACCGTGAACAGATGCTCAACCGGCTGAAGACCGTCGAAGGGCACATCCGAGGTGTACAGCGCATGATCGCACAGGATGCATACTGTATTGATATTATTGCGCAGACGCAAGCCGTCCAGCGTGCGCTTGACGCGTTCAACAGCACGATCCTGGCCGAGCATCTCAATAGTTGTGTGACAACCGCCATCCGCAGCGATGATCTCGCCGAACGCGAACGTGTGATCAGCGAATTATTGAGTGTGTTTCAGAAGAGCCGTGAAGTACACGTCGCGCACGGAGATTACGTGCCGGCCACAGGAGGATAACATGACAACCGAAACATTCACCGTACCTGGCATCTCGTGCCAGCACTGTGTCAACGCCATCCGTACTGAAGTCAGTGCGCTACCCGGCATCACCCGCATCGAGGTCGCGCTCGCTACAAAACTGGTGACAGTCGCGCACGATCAGGCGAGCAGCACCGCACAGATCGTGGCAGCGATCAACGAAGCGGGCTTTGACGACGTCGTGGCGCAGTAGCGCCCACAGCTCAACGCTGGATCGTGGGCAAGAGATAATTGAACAACGGGCGTTCGGCTGCATCGGCGTGTTCGGCACGCGTATTGATCGGGTCGAGCCAGTCAGCCAGGCGTGTTGCAGGTGTTCCGCCACCTGTCCAGGCGCGCGCCAGCCGCCCGTACCAGTCCGATTCGCTGTTGCCACACGCGGCTGCACCGCCGTGGAGTTGCCCGATCACCCGGCCGGTGTTGTCGAATAGCGGGCCACCGGATGAACCAGGTTCGGTCGTCCCTTGCAGCCAACTGCCGACGCGCAGATGTGTGCCATTGCCGGGAGTGGCCGTCAGCGCGTAGCTCGCCGGTCGCGCAACGCTGGCGGTGCTGATCCGTTGCTCGGCCCCGCGCGGGTGATGGATCGAAAAAACTGCGTCGGTCGACGCTTCGCTGCGGCTCCAGCCAAGCCACACCGGTCGGTAGCCGACTGGCGGGGTGCGATTGAGTTCGATCAACGTCGTATCGGTGGCCGGATGTCGCGCGCGTAGCACCGCACCACCACCGAGCGCCTGCGCGACACCATCACCGCTGCCGCCACTGGCCGCGCTCCCCGGCGTCCGACAGGCCGTCGAGCGGTAGTTCCAGTATGTCACTACGCTGGCGGCGCTGGTAGACGTAATGCCACAGTGGTCTGCCGTCAGTACCAGTGGCTGGAGCAACCCGGCGGTGGTGTTGAGCAAGGCCCCGCTACACATGAAGGTCGCCACGCCGCTACGATACTGCACCATCATGACACCACGTGCCTGGCGTGCCCACAGCTGGCCGAGCGGGCAGACCACATCGACGTTGCAGGTACTCGATGCAGCGGTTGGTGCGGGTGGGTCGAACGGGTCGAAGTATGCATATTCTACCGACTTGAGGCGCAGTTCGGCCTGCGCGCCAGCGGGGATCTCGAGATCAAGCGTCATGGTTGCACCACGGAGCAGCGGTGTGGTCAGCGTTCCATCAGGTGCAGCATCGGCGGTGCTGAGGATCAGCGCAGCGATCTGCGGATCTGCGGCGCGTACGGTGAGCGTAGTTCCGGCGGGCAGCACCGCGCGCGCGAAGGTCAGATGTAGTGCGGCCGCACCACGCGCGCTGATCTGCAGCCGATGATGCACGCTGCCATCACTGGCGTGATCAGACGACCAGTCGGCGAGTGTCGCCTGTATTGCGATGGTATCGGCGAAGTGCAGCGGGCCATCGTCATCAATGCTTGTCAGCGCGGCGGCACGCGCCAGCGGCGTCGGTGGTGCGATCTCCAGCAGTGGAACGATCGCCTCGGCACGGCCTGCGGGTGGTGCGCCAAGCATAATTACGAGCAATAGACATGTGCGGAATATGCGTTGTATCATAGTGGCATGATACGTATCCTGTGCGAATTTGCAATCTGGCTGTAAGGAATACTACTTGAGATAGCTCCGGGCACGGAGTACACTCGCAAGAGGAGCAACATCTCGCGTTTGTGTACAAGATGATGCAGTAGGCGGGCAGACGGTGCGGAGGCGGCATGGCGACATACAGTATCAACGGGCAGCAGATTGTAGTCGACGAGAGCGGGCCCGAGCGTGGGCCGATCGCGGTGCTGATCCACGGCTGGTCGAGCAGTTCATTTACGTGGAACCCGCTACTGCCGCAACTCAGCCGCCGCTACCATTGCTTTGCGGTCGATCTCCCCGGCTTTGGCCAATCGCCTGCGCTGACCGAACGACCAACAATTGCGGGGTATGCCGATCTGATCGCCGGTCTGATCGAGCAAATCGCGGATCGGCCGGTATTGTTGTGCGGGCATTCGATGGGTGGTCAGATCGGTACCACGCTGGCACTGCGTCACCCGATGCTTGTCGAACGCCTGGTCTTGCTCAACCCGGCGATGAGCGGTCGGCTCTCGACGCGCGTCAACCTGTTGCTCACCCCGCACGTGCTGGCCGAGCGTGTCCCCTTTATGGAATGGCTGCTGGCCGCACTCGCCAAGACGCCGCTCGACTACACCGATTTCCTGCTGAAGCCATCAAACTTTGCCGAACGTGCGCGCGTCAGCAGCGAAGATTACGCGCGCATCCGCGCGGATGCGCGCCGCCGCGGCCAGGGTCGCGTGCGCGCGCTGTGCCTGAGCGCGATGCGTGATGGCGATCTGCGCGGTCAGTTGCGCCAGGTCGAGACACCTTCGCTCGTCGTGTGGGGGGCCGAGGACAATATCGTCCCGCTGCGTGACGCTGGTCTGGTGGCATCGGAGTGGCCAGCCGCCGACCTGCGGATCATTCCCAATGCTGGTCACTGGCCACAGTTCGAGCAGACCGACGCGACGCTGCGCCATATCGCCCACTTTCTGGGGCTACCACCCGAGGTGGATGACCAGCAACAAGCCGATCAGGATCTGGCGCGCGTGCAGGAAACTGCGCAGTTTATCAACAATTCAGAGATCGGCGGCAATCTGACGCCCGCGCAACGGCTGCGTTTTGCATCGCTGTTGCAGGTCGATCATTTTTCCCCCGGCGAGAGTATCGCGCGCGCCAATACCCAGGGCGATGAGATGTTTGTTGTCAAAGAGGGGACACTCGAAGTCTGGCTCGCGTCCAAAAGCTCAGCATCACTTCCGGTGCGTCTGGCATCGATGGTCGCCGGTCAGGTGGTGGGTGAGCTCGCGTTGCTCGATAATACCCCGCGCAGTGCCGATATGCGCGCCGGGCCGCAGGGTACCACGCTGCTGACGCTGACGCGCTCGGCCTATAATGCGTTGATCGAAGATGACCCCGAGATGGTCATGCGCCTGATGCAAAACCTCGCAATCTCGCTCGGGCGGCGGCTGCGGCTCCAGAATTTTCATGCGTCGCGCGTGATCGAGGCCGCCCGCATCGCGCAGGATGACCGGGTGACGGTGTAGGGGCGGATCGCGGCGGTGTCGGGGTAGCGGGATCCGCCGCCCGCTGCCGGTGTAAGGCCGAAGCATTCGCGGCGGGCGGCTTGCGAGCTGCCGCCGCGAATGCTTCGGCCCTACATGCTACATGCCGCCCGCCAAAAATCCCGCTACCGCCGCAATAAATGCGGGATACTGGTCAAACCGGATGGTATGGCCTGCCGCAGTGATATGCACGTGTTGTGCGTGTGGGCAGAGCGCCAGCAGCTGTTGTGTGGTGGCGGGGGTGACGATCGCGCCCAGATCAGTGTCGCCGGTGAGCAACAGCGTGGGGCACGTGATGTGCGCCACGGTCTCCTGCCACGATCCGTGCGCGGCGTTGACAAAGCCAACCGTATCGGGTGATGCCTCGTACTTGGTATCGGCCCAGAGTGCGAGCTGCTCGGCATCCCAGCGCGGGGACTCGGCGCGGCGCAGGTCAATCAGCGCGCGGCGCGGCATGTGTCGTTGGGCGATCAGCGCCGCACGCCACTGGGTTGCCACCACCCGCATGAGCGTTTTGTTGTACAGCGCACCAAATGGCGGATCCTCGAGCACGATGCGGCGCGCGATACCCGGATGGGTGGCGGCAAACTGTGCGACGGTGGCCGCGCCCATCGAGTGGCCCAGCAGCAGCGGATCCTCGATCGCAAGTGCGGCGATCACGCCCGCCATGTCGCTTGCGAGTGTCTGCACATCGTAGCCGGTCGCAGCGCGATCGGATTTGCCGTGGCCGCGCACATCGTATGCATACACGGCATAATCCTGCGCCAGGTCTTCGGCGGTTTGTCCCCAGTACATCGCATTGTCGGTCATGCCGTGGGCGAGCAGCAATGCTGGCCCTTTGCCCGCGCGATAGGTGCGCAGCCGTAATCCGTTTACCTGCAGATCGTGTGTCATCCAGTTCATTGTGTCCAACTCCTCAGCACAGTGTTCCTTGCCTGTATATCATAACTGAATCGAACGCGCCTGGTCTGTGTAAATCTTCTCTTGACAAGACTTTAGCAGAATGTTACCATTTTGCATAACGTATCGTTAACGCATATTTTACGCACAGATTGTGCGACCAAACATGGTGTGGTTGCCTGGGCGCATCCCGCCATCGTGGTATATGCAAACGAAGCCAGGTGTTTCCGGATACACGGCCGCTACGTTCCCCCACTCCTGGCTCCTACGGCGTACCCGCCGTTGTGAGATACGTGCTCGCTTCACGGAACCACGTGAAAGGAACAGATGCTCATGGAGATCAAGGATCCAAAGAAGAACGTGATGACACGCCGCGCATTTTTGCGCTCGGCGAGCATCGGTGCGGGCGCTGCGGTACTGGCGGCCTGCGCTGGTTCGCCCGCCACACCCACGAGCGGCCCGGCCGCGACACTCGTCCCACCGACGACCGCGCCGACGCTGGCACCAGTTGTTCAACAGGCGACGACCGTCCCCGCTCCCACGACGGCTCCCGCGCCGACGACCACCGCCGAGACGACGACGATCAACGGTATTGCGCTTCCCGCCGATGCGGGCCCGCCCGAGCAACAGGTTTTCGTCCGCTATTTTGACAATACCGCGACGTTTACCTCGGTCGATTTCATGGTTACCGTATACGAGGGTGGTGGCAATGCGTTCCGCGATCTGCTCTCGGATTCGCTGGTGCGGCTCGACAAAAACTTTGAAGTCCAGCCGGGTGCAGCGCTCTCGTGGATCTCGAACCCCGAAGCGACGGAGTGGACCTTCAAGCTCGACCCGAACCTGATGTGGAGCGATGGTACGCCGGTCACCGCCGATGACTACGTCGCCACATTCCAGTATTCGGGGAGCCCAGAGGCCGCCTGGGACTTTGCGTGGTACTACAGCGCGCCGGGTGCGATCGTCAACTGGGACGATGCGGTTGCGGGCACAAAGCCAGTCACCGACATTGGTGTGAAGGCCGATGGCCCGAATACGCTGATTATCACCACCGCAACGCCCGCCCCGTTCTTGCCGGCCAAGCTGGTCTACAGCGCAACGCTGCAGGCGGCGGCACTAAAGGCAAATGGCCCACGCTACAACAACAAGGTCGAGACTTCGGTTTCCTCCGGCCCGTATCTGCTCAAAGAGTGGAGCATCGGCGAGAAGCTGGTGTGGGAGGCCAATCCGGATTACAAGGGCACCAATAAGCCTTACATCCAGAAGGTCATCAACATTGGTGCCAAAGCCGAGACGTTCTTCGCCGGCTATCAGGCGGGTGAAGTCGATCAGGTCAACGGCGAGTACCTCTCGACGGCCGATAACGATATCATCGCCAGCGATGCCGATCTTTCGAAGCAGGTACGCCTGACCGCGCAAGACTTCCGCACCGATTACCTGTTCTTCGATACCAAGACCGCGCCGTTCGATGATATCAAGGTGCGTCAGGCGTTTGGCCACATCGTCGATCGCGACACGATCATCCAGAGCATCGTCACGCCGACACAGGGTATCCCGGCCTACTCGTTCCTGATGCCGGGCTTCCCCGGCAGCAATAGCGAGGGGCTGAAAGATATTCAGGGCTACGACCCCGAGAAGGCGCGCGCGCTGCTCGCTGAGGCGGGCTTTGAAGGTGGCGCGGGCTTCCCCAAGATCGAGCTCTGGTTGCGCAACGAGCCGCCGGTGCGCCAGGCCGTCGCGCAGGCGATCGCAGCGACGATCAAGCAGGAGCTTGGTATCGAGGTCGAAGTCTCCAATAAGGAGTTCAAGACCTTCATGGAGGCGCTCAACGCCAAGCCGACGCAGGTACAGTTTGGTATGGTCTCGTACGGTATCGACTACCTCGACCCGTCGAATATGCTGGGGGTATGGCTGGGTACCGGCCGCCACAACTGGCAGAACGCGACGTTCGATGAGATGGTACTCAAGGCCTCAGAGTTGCTCGATGCGACCGAGCGCTTCACGATGTTCCAGGACGCCGAGAAGCTGCTTGTTGAGGAAGCACCGGCGGTGTGGGTCTACCACCGCACGGTGGCAGATGTGATGAAGCCATACATGGCTGGTGCGGCGCTCGAGAAGAACAAGGGTGGCTTCTCGGGTTTGCAGTGGCCGGGCTTCAGCGCCTACAGCACGGCACCCGCCAACCTGTATATCAACGACACGGTCGGCGAGTTGCGCGAGCAGCCACCGGAGTAATCCGTCTCCCCCGCGCCCTCTCGCGCACACGTGCGTGAGAGGGCCTCCCTATGGAGCGAGTATGATTGCCTATTTGATCAAGCGCCTGCTTGGCCTCGGGTTTGTGTTTTTCCTGGTCTCGATTGTTGCATTTTTGCTCATGCATTCGATCCCGGGCGGGCCATTCGATGAGGCGCAGATGCCGCTACCAGCGGCAGCCAAAGCCAATATTTTGCGTAAATTTGGGCTCGACAAGCCGCTCCACGAACAATATCTGATTTATATGGGCAATGTGGTACGCGGCGATTTTGGAATCTCGTTTGCGAGCCCGAGTGAGACGGTAGCCGAAGTCATTGGCCGCACCTGGCCGGTGAGTATCGCGCTCGGTGGCATCACGGCGGTGATCGCGCTGGGCATCGGCATGCTGGCCGGCATCCTCGCCGCAGTCCGGCGCAACAGCTGGATCGATTACCTGGTGACCTTCCTGGCGACTGCCGGGCTGACAATCCCGAATTTTGTGATCGCGCTGTGGCTGATCCTGGTGTTTGCCGTACAGCTCAAGGTCTTACCGATCGGTGGCTGGGGCGATGACTGGCGTCAACTGATCATGCCGGTGATCGCGCTCGGTCTCGGCCCGATGGGGATCGCGGCACGCTATACGCGTTCGAGCCTTGCCGATACGATGACGGCCGATTATATTCGTACCGCGCGCGCCAAGGGTCTTAGCGAATCGATGGTGGTGATGCGCCACGCGATCAAGAATGCGCTGATCCCGGTCATCACTGTACTCGGGCCGATGGTGCCCAACCTGATCACGGGCACAATCTTTGTCGAGACGATGTTTCGTGTGCCCGGCCTCGGTAAGTATTTTGTTACCAGCGTGCTCGATCGCGATTACCCGATGATCATGGCCGTTATTTTGCTGGTGGCGGTGCTCTGGGGGCTGGTCTATTTGATCACCGATATGCTGTACACCGTGCTCGATCCGCGTATCAAGCTGGCTTAGGAGAAACGCATGAGTGCTATTAGCGTCGAGCGCCCGCTGCCCGCCAGTGATCCGGTTCTTAGCCGCCCGCCGAGCAATTTGTGGCGTGATGCCGCCACTCGCTACTCGAAAAACTGGCTGGCCATGGGCGCCCTGCTGGTCGTCCTTGCGCTGATCTTCATGGCGATTTTCGCGAATCTGCTCGCGCCGCGCGCCTACGATTTTGCCGTACTGAAAGATGCGCGTCTGTTCCCTGGACAGAAGGGTTATATTCTTGGCACGGATGATATCGGCCGCGATCTGCTCAGCCGCATGATCTATGGTGTGCGGATCTCGCTGGTCGTCGGTCTGAGTGTGCAGGCGATCGCGCTGACGATCGGTGTCTCGCTCGGGTTGCTGGCTGGGTTTGCGGGTGGCTGGGTCGATTTTGTCGTCATGCGGATCATCGAGGTCTTTACCGCGATCCCGCAGTTGCTGTTTGCGCTGTTTCTGCTCTCGATCATGGGCGGTGGGCTGTTCAATGTCATTCTGGCGATCGGCCTGATCGGCTGGGTCGAGATCTGCCGGATTACGCGTGCGCAGGTGCTCTCGCTGCGCGAAAAAGAGTATATCGAGGCGGCGCGTGCCACAGGTGTACCATCATTTCAGATCGCGGTACGCCATCTGCTGCCGAATGCGCTGACACCGCTGATTATTGCGGTCACGCTCGGCATCCCGCTGGCGATGTTTACGGAAGCCGGATTGAGCTTCCTCGGCCTGGGTGTCAATGATCCGCTGCCGAGTTGGGGCAAAATGGTCGGCAACTCGTTCTCGTATATCCGGGTCTACTGGCACCTCGGCCTGTTCCCGACTGCCGCGATCGCGATTACAATGCTCAGCTTCTCGTTCCTTGGCGATGGTCTGCGCGATGCGCTCGACCCACGTTTGAAGCGCTGACACCACGACTGATGGTATACTCAATCTGGCAGCAAGCGGAGGGCACGCGCCCTCCGCTTTTGTGTGTGGAGCGCGGAGATGCGAGTATTGCTGGTACGCCACGGCGAGACGGATTGGAACGCGAGTCGGCGCTATCAGGGCAACGAACCAGTGGCGCTCAATGCGCACGGCCACGCGCAGGCGCAAGCGGTGGCCGCGCGGCTGGCACGCAGTGGTGCGGTGGCGCTCTATACCAGCCCACTTATTCGGGCCGCAGAGACTGCGCGCCACATCGCCGCCACGACCGGTCTTGCGCCGCGCGCGCTGGCCGATCTGCGCGAGATCGATGTCGGCCAATGGCAAGGGCTGACGCCCGAGGAATTGCACGCGCAGTTCCCTGCGCACATGGCCGAGGTCGCACGTGATCCCGCAAATACCGTGCGGCTGGGTGGCGAGAGCTACGCGCAGTTGCAGCAGCGCGCGCTGCGTACTCTCGAGGCGATCCACGCGCAACACGCTGCTGACGATACCGTGATCGTGGTCTCGCACGGTGGTACGATCCGCACCTACATCTGCGCGTTTATCGGGCTCGATCTGCGGCTGTTTGGCAACTTGTGGGTCGATAACGGTGCATTGTGTGAATTGCGGTATCGGCGCGATGGCTGGCGGGTGGTGAGCTACAACGATGCGGCGCACCTTGCGGGTGGCAGGTTTGCGACGGGGGAATAGATCTTCCGCAACCGGGTGAACGGGTGAACGGGTGCTGTGGTCGTCCAGTACTATGGTCGAGACGCAAGATTTTGCGCCGTTACGGGTGTTGCGCATTCGCGTGTTGAAGTCAATACATGGCGTGCCGCCCGGCGTGAAATTCGCGTGCGCAGGTGTTACAGAGCACCAGCCGGTTCTCGATTGCGCGTGGCTGCCCGCCGCGTTTGGGATCGCGGATGAAAAAGACTTCGCGGTCGAGCCCGGCCACGCCGCAACGCTCGCAACGCCCGGCTGCTCGCCGCCACGCGCGCCGGTCAAAGTGTGGCCAATGGAAATCCAGGATCAGATGCAGGGTCAGGCCCGCGAGGATCGGGCGCACCAGCGGGATGCGGAGCGCCAACAGCGCCAGCGGCGGCAACGAGACGTGGGCGAGATGGAATACCGACCGCAGCGAGCCGTAGCGCGGCCGCGTATCGCCACGGACAATCGGGTGCTTGCGGACACGATCGTAGCGCAGGGCATCGAGCGGCTGGCGGCTGCCGCTTCGGAGCGCGTACAACAGATAGTGGTCGGCGTCGATCGCCACCCCGCCGATCAGTACCAGCAGCGCGCGTAGTGGCCGGCGTGGGTACATGGTCACCCCCAGCAGTGCGGCGCTGATCAGGTGTGCGCGTAGCCTCATGGTGAACCGGGCCCGCGTGGCGGGCGGCGAAAGATCGTCAGCGTCTCGTGGAGAATCGGCACAAACGCGCCGCTGTAGCGTGTGGCGTTCGACGATACATTGTGCTGGATCTTGACGATGATGCCCGCAATATGCGTGCGGTCGAGCCGTGCTGCATCGGCGGTGAGTGGCTCATAGCGCCCGTCGCGCCGCAGATCCCCGATCAACAGCGCCAGCCGCCCACCAGGCGCGAGTGCAGTGAAGAAGCGCTGATACCCCGCGCGTAGTAACGCCTGAAACATTGGCTGCGAGCCCGCACGGCTCATATCGCGCGGGTCATCGCTATAGAGCTTCATGTCGCGGTAGGGTGGGTGCCAGAAGATGAGATCGTACCCTTCGCCGATCGGGTCGTGCAGACTATCTGTGCCGTCCTTCAAGTCGTAGCCAGTATAATCGATCGCCATGTCGGCGCAGACCTCACGGCTGGTGCCGCCGCCCTCCATCGGATCGAGTACCCGGTTTGGCTGGTAGGTAGCGCACAGGTCGATCAGCAGATACCCCGAGCAGTTGCCCGGATAGCGCGCATCGCCCCACGGCCCGCGGCCCGGGTAACTCACGACGCTCGTGAGCGGCGCGCGGCGGCGCAGATACGCTTCAAGTGCCTGCGCGTTGCGCACGTTACTCGGCGGCCACAGCGTGCAGCTGCCAGCCGGTCTGCGTGAGGAATGTATGCTGTGCAGCCGCAATCGCAGCAGGCTCCCACGCGCCACGGTAGCGCACCACCGCCTGGCGCGTCTG
>JAYUYF010000867.1:0-2317 GCA_043752605.1 Roseiflexaceae bacterium | reverse complement strand
GCAGCGTTTCTCACCCGGGTTGCTGAGCCGCGTCCGCAGGCACCGGTCTTGCCGGACGATGCGCTGAGTCGCGAGCAGATCTACGATTGATGACGACGTATCTCCTCGATACAAATATCTGGCTCCGCACCGTGCAGCACGAGGCACCGCAGCATGCCGTTGCTGTGGCAGCAACCCAATATCTGCTGACGACCGGTGCAACGTATGCAGCAGCAGTTTCCGCTTCTCGACGACACGCCAGCTATTTTGGCTGCACCTGGACGCCGTGTACTGCTTTGGCACCTCTGTCGTCAGCAACTGGCCGCCGTGTCGTTGCTGCGCGACCGCCAGAACGAGCGCCTACCCGATAGGCTTGCGCGCTTCGATAAAATACCCACGGGTGGTGAAGCGCAGGCGTTCGCCCTGAAGGATCCGCGCGTGTAATTGGAGCAGCGGTTCGGCGTGGGTTGCGACGCTGAACCCTGGCACCAGCCACGGGATCGCGGTGAGAAAGTAGACCAGCGCGCCCACGTCCACGAAGATTTCGGCACCAGTATATTCTTGCACGTCAATCAGGTCGAGACCCGCACGCGCAATCCAGGGCAGATAGTGCGCTGGCGTTGCGTCGGGCCACTGTGGCGTTGCGCCGAACAGCGTCAGCAAATCGATCAGTGTTTGCCCATGTACCTGCTGCGTAAGGAACGATCCTCCAGGATTCAGTATGCGCGCGATCTCGGTGATGTTCATGGCACCACCATGGCGATTGAGCACCAGGTCGAACGTCGCATCGCCGAATGGCAGCGGAGCCGTCTCCTCCGACGGATGCTCGACGACCTGGACGCCAGGCGGTGCAAGGCGGTCGGTTGCAACACGCACGTTGGGCGCATACCCCTCGGTTGCAACCACGATCGCTGGCCAGTGGGGCCGAAACGTGAGCAACAGCTCGCCACCGCCGGTATCGAGATCGAGCACCGACCGGGCGCGCGCCATCAGCTGTACCACGCGCTGTGGGTATTCCACTGGTGGTGGTGCCTCCGCAAGCTTTCGACCGTCGAGGTAGGCGAAATCCCACCCTGCGAAGGGGCGCTGTGCTTCCTGCTGCCAGCTGGCGAGCAATGCTGCGGTGTCCATCGGTGCTCCTCGTGATGACTACGTGTCTGAATCAGACCCCGCGCGTGCAAATTCCTTGCAGGCCGCCACCATTTCCGCACGCAGACCCTGTGCAGGATCCACGTCAATCAGGAGCGTCGGTATCCCAGCCCGCTGCGCACTCGCTCAGTGCGTGAGCCAGGCTCGAGACAAAACAAAAACCCGCGCAATGCGCGGGTCTTGTCTGGCGGGGATGACGGGATTCGAACCCGCGGTCTCAACCTTGACAGGGTTGCATGTTAGGCCTCTACACCACATCCCCGTGGCACGATTGCTGCGGCGTGCGTCTCTGGTGACCCCAGCGGGATTCGAACCCGCGATCTTCACCTTGAGAGGGTGACGTCCTAGGCCGCTAGACGATAGGGCCAGGTAACGCACGACGCTGTATCAGCAATGTTGCGCAGTATAGCATTCTTTGTCTATTCGTGCAAGTGGGGGTATACTTGCGCAGGTGTGCAGCAGTCGAGTTGCCGCATACAAATCAGAGAGGAGCACGAGCCATGGATGACAGTGTCTTGCACGAGAGTGGCCTGCACGAAATTGACTTGCTGGTTGGCTCGATGTTTACTGTCCAGAAGACCGAAGACCGTGAGGCGTTCGACGAAGAGCGTGAGTGGATCTCCGATATTCAGGATATGCTGCGCGAAGAGGGCATCGAAGTCGATCTGCTGTCGCGGCCGGGCGACGAAGTGTATGAAGGTGGGATCGAGCGCTTTATCGACTTGTACGGTCTGCGCCTGATGGCTGTCTATCTTGAGAATAATCGCGATATCGCCGCACTGGTCGATGGTGACATCGATGATGCCGAGCCCGATCCGCTGCTTGCGGCAATCTATGAAGGCACGGCGACGACCCAGTACGCACACCTGGTCAATCATCAGGGTGAGGGCGGCTATTACATACCGGCCGATTTCCCCGAGCCGATCTGGATCGAGTACGAGGACGAAGACGAGGAACTCGATACCGAAGCAGAAGACGATGAGGAAGCAGATGATTCGGTGATCAGCTTTGGTAGCTCGATAGGTCTTCAACGCGAGCTAGTGATGCTGGCAACCAAGCTGCAAGAAGCAAACATCGAGGCTGAACATCCGGTGATGCTATGCCTCACGGCGCTGCGCGCCGCAGCCGATGCGAGCGTCAGCAACGATTTGCCGATCATCGTGTGGTAACAGGTGTAGGGGCGTGTAGG
>JAYUYF010000866.1:0-5942 GCA_043752605.1 Roseiflexaceae bacterium | reverse complement strand
CGGGAGCGTGGTGTGGTTGCTGATGGGGTGATCTCTCCCGCACCTCCCAACCCCTCTCCCGCACACGGGAGAGGGGATATTTCACCCTCACCCCCGACCCCTCTCATGCTGAGCACTGGCTGTTCGCCGATTACTGCTCGGATCCGCGACTGGGAGGTGTGAAGAATGATGTTCAAGGCGAAAATATGTTTCCTGGGGCCCGAAGCAGGTGGGCGCCACACGCCGCCAATGCCGGGCTACGGGCCGCAACTTCAGCTCGGTGAGATCTTCACGTCGTGTATCATTCACAGTACAGACGCGGTGGTCGTTTTTGAATTCAACCGCCCGTACGATGTGACTATTACGTTGCGTTTCCCCGACGAGTACGGTCATCTGCTGCCATTGCTCGATACGGTTCGGCTCTTTGAAGGAGCACGCCTTGTAGGTATGGGGTATCTGCTCCCTCCTCTCCCGCAGGCGGGCGAGGGGGTTGGGGGGTGAGGGCGGCACACGCATCCCACCTTCGCGAAGATCCTGTATAATCGGCTACGTGAACCAACGACTACGCCGATTGCACCTGCTGGTGCTGGTGCTCGCGGCCTGCGCGCTGCTGGTGCTCGCGGCCTGCGCCGATAGCACCGCGCCTGCTGCCACGCCCGCACCACCCACGCCGACGCTCGCGCCGCCCACCGCTACCCCGCTGCCGCGTGGTGGCGCTCTGACGATCCGGCTCGCTGAGGATGTGGCCGACCTGCGCCCCTGGCAGCCGCGCTCGCGTGGCGAAGAGCAGATCGTGCAACTGCTCTACAATGGTCTGACACGCCTCGATCCACAATTGCGCCCCGCGCCCGATCTCGCCAGCGATTGGCTCGCGAGCCCGGATGGCCTGGCGATCACCATGACGCTGCGCCCCAATCTGCAATGGCACGACGGGCGGCCCGTGCAGGCCAGCGATGTGCAGTTTACGATCGAAACGCTCAAAACGATCACGCCCACAACCGCGCTGCTGCTCGATCTGCAGCGCATCACGCGCGTCACCGCGCCGACGACACAGACGGTGGTGCTGACGCTCGCCGAGCGCTATGCGCCAATCTTTAGTGTGCTGGCGCTGCCGATTTTGCCGCAACATCTGCTGGCTGGCCGTGATCTGGCGACATTTGATTTCTGGCAATCACCGGTCGGCAGCGGCCCGTTTGTCTTTGGCGAACGTCGCGCGGGCGAGGCAATTGTGCTCACCGCCAACCCGAGCTACTTCCGCGGCCAGCCACTGCTCGACCGGGCGGCATTTGTGGTCGCGCGTGATCCGGCGATCGCGCGCACCGCGCTTGGTGATGGTCGGCTGCTGCTCGCCGAATTGCCCTGGAGCGAATCGCAGGCGATTACCGATACACTGACCGGCGCACAGAGCGCGAGTTATGCCGAGAATGGCTATTTCTTCCTGGCGCTCAACACGCGCGACGGGCGGCCGTTTGCCGATGCCGGGCTGCGGCGCGCGCTGGCGCTGACGCTCGACGTGCCCACGATCGTCGCCGCTGCCACCGACGGCCAGGGTATCCCGATCGCCAGCAGCGCCGCCCCCGGCAGCTGGGCCGATGTCACGCCGGTGACGCCCGCCGATCCGGCCGGCGCCGCCGCGCTGTTCGATGCCGCTGGCTGGCGCGCGCCCGCACCGGGCGGCATCCGCGAGCGCGATGGTGTGCCGCTCACCGCGCGGCTCAGCGTCCGCGCCGATGACCCACGCCGGGTGCGCGCCGCCGAGTTGATCGCCGCCAGCGCCCGCAGCGCCGGGATTAGCGTCACGCTGCAACTCGCCGATTTCGAGACGACCATCCGCGCGATGACCGCACCACCCTACGATTTTGACATGCTGCTCGCGGGCTGGACCAACGGCATGGGTGACCCGGGATTTGCCGATTATGCCTACTACGACCCCGACGACTTTCCGTTGTTTCACGCCAGCCAGATCACGCAGGGCGTGACCGACACGCGCGCAGTGCAGAATATCATTGCCTTCCGCGATGGTGCCTATGATAATCAGGCCGCCGCCGCACGCCAGCTGTATGCCTTCGACGCGCGGCTGCGCGCGCAGACCCAGGCACAACAACGGATCGCCGACCAGCGCCCCTATATCTTTCTCTGGGCCGATCGGCTGCCGGTCGTGCTCGCGCCCCAGGTGACGACGCTCGACGGGCCGGTGGATCTCGCCACGCCGATGTACCTGCACAACATCGAGCGCTGGTACCTGCGGCGCTAGCGTATGCCCGCGCGCCACGCGCGTCTGCTGGTGCTGCTCGGCGCGCTGGCGCTCGGGCTTGGCGCGCTCTGGCCGCTGCCGTTGTACCTCACCAGCGCCGCTCCCGCGCTGCCCGGCGATGCGGCGCAGGATCTCTACGAGAAGCTGTGGAATATCTGGTGGGTCACGCGCGCGCTCAGCAGCTTCCAGAACCCGTTCCAGACTGATCTACTGTTCTTTCCTAGCGGCGCGAGCCTGCTCTACCACCCGCTCAGCGTGGCGACGATCCTGCCCGGCGCGCCGTTCGCCGCGTCTGGCGGGCTGTTGCTGGCCTATAATCTGATCGTGTTCGCTTCATACCCGCTCGCGGCGCTGGCCTGCTATGCGCTGGCGCGTCACGAAGGCTGCGGGCGGTTGGCGGCCTGCGTGGGCGGTGTGGTCTACGCGCTCTGCACGTTTCACATCTTCCACACACGTCTCAGCCACCTCGAACTCGTCGCTATTCACTGGCTGCCGCTGCTCGCGATCGCGCTCGACCGGGCCCTGGTGGGAAATAATCCCCTGGCCGCGCAGCATGCTGCACGGGTGGGGCGGACGGGGTGGCATGGCGGGGTGGGGCGGCATGGCAGGGTGGGGCGGACGGGGTGGCATGGCGGGGTGGGGCGGACGCAGCATGCTGCGTCCCTACAGTCCCTACCGTTCGTGGTGATCGCGGCGCTGGTGTTGCTGCTGTTGCTGTTCACGAGCCTGTATCTGGCGGTCTACGGCGGTTTGCTGGCGGCATTGTGGGTGCTCTGGCGGCTGGGTGGTCTTGCTGCGCGGGGGGAAATACCGTCCGGCGCGCGGCCGATCGTGCTGCGAACCCTGCTAATAATGACGCTGGTGCTGGTCGTCGCCCTGCCGACGCTGATCGTGCCCATGCTGGCTGAGGCGCAGCGCAACCCTGCTGTGCTGCCACCACCTGCTGCCGCCGAACAACGCGCCGCTGGTGCGCTCGACGTGCTCCTGCCACCCGATTATCATCCGCTCCGGCGCATCGTGGCATTGCCCGCCCCACAGAGCGCGGGTGCGTTTCTGGGCTACCTGCCCGTCCTGCTGGCGATCATCGGTATCGTGCGCGCACCGCACGGTAGCGGGCGCTGGCTCGTGCTCGCGGGTGGCGGCTATTTGCTGGCACTCGGCCCGGTGCTGCCGTTCTACAGCGCGCTGGCGTCGCTGCCACTGCTCCAGAGCGGCCGCTACCCCGATCGATTCCTGATCCTCACCCAGCTCGCGCTCGCGGTACTCGCGGCGCGCGGGGTTGCATCGGTCGCGCGCCCCGCTCTCGCAGGCGGAAGAGCGGTCGGGAGTGAGGGTGGCAGCGCACGTGTCCTGACGGTGTTCACACTTCTCGCGCTACTCGCTGAACTTCACCCCGGCCCCACGCCACTCTATACGCCGCCCACGCACCCGGTCTACGCGCAATTGGCGGCCGCACCGGGTGCGGGCAGTGTGGTGGAATTGCCGATCACCCGGCCCAACAGCGCCTGGCTGGCGATGTACGCGCAGACCCAGCACGGCCGCCCGATCCTCGATGGCGCGCTGGCGCGCCCGGTGCCGCGCGTGGTGTTCCGCCGCCTGCCCATGTTCCGCGAGCTCGAGCCGGCTGCCGAAGTGAGTGATATCATCGTCATGCCACTGGCGGCGCGTCAGGCGGCGCTGCGCGCATTTGGGCTGGGCTACCTGGTGTACCACCGCACAGATGGCGAGAACCGCGTCGTGCCGCCCGATGCCGCCGCAGTTGCGCGTATCACGGGTGCAGTGGCGACCGAGGTGTTCAGCGACGACACGCTGGTTGCCTACCGGCTCGCGGTGCCGCCCGGCCCGGCAGCCCTGCCGCCGGTCATTGTCCTCGGCGATGGCTGGTACGACCGCGAAGGTGCCGCCGCAGCTCCACGACGCTGGATCACCTCCGCAGGTGCCGATCTGCGCGTCGATGCCCTGGACGCGGGATCATACACCCTGCGGCTGGTGCTTGGGGCCTACAATCGCCCGCAACGCATCGCCATCGAACGCGATGATCGCCAGCGTATCGCTGAGGTCGATGTGCAGCCAGGCGCCACCGAAATCACCGTACCGCTGCCGCTGCGCGCCGGCCAACAACGCGTGCGGATTGTCCCGCTCGGCACACCGGTGATCCCACGCAGCGTCGATGGCAGCGATGATGACCGCGCGTTGACCGTGGTCGTGTTCGCGGTCGAGATCCCGTAGGGACGCAGCATGCTGCGTCCGCACCCCATGCCGCGCGCCGCGTCCGCACCCCATGCCGCGCGCCCCTACCCGCCGCGCACCCCGCCGCGAGGGTGCGGAATTTCGACCTGCAGCAGCGCGCCCCCGCGTGGCTGATCCTGAACCAGGAGCCTTCCTTCAAGTAATGCAACCCGCTCGCTGATCCCCAGTAGTCCATAATGGCCATCGATAGTGAGCGTCGCCAGATCGAATTTGCGCCCCAGCCCACGCCCGTTGTCGGCGATCGAGACCATCAGGGCGCGCGGCGAGATTGCCGTGAGATTGACCTGCACGCTGGTCGCCTGCGCGTGTTTGCGCACGTTGCTCAGGCCCTCTTGCACGATGCGGAAAATCGAGAGCTCGATTGTCTCGGGCAAGCGCCCCAGTTGCGTGTCAATCGCCAGCTGGATGCCAATACCCGTACGCGCCGACCAGTCGTTGGTGTACGAATGGAGTGCTGCGGCCAAACCCAGGCTATCGATCGTGGGGGGGCGTAACGTGCCACAAATCTGGCGCACATCATCGACAAGGGCGCGGATCGAGGCACGTGCGTCGGTGAGTTGTTCGGCGTGTGGCGTGCTGTGAACATCGATCTCGACTTCTTCGAGCTGATAGTTGATGCTCAGCAAATCCTGGATCACCTGGTCGTGTAGCTCGCGCGCCAGGGCTTTGCGCTCCTGTTCCCCTTCGGTCAGCAGGCGGCGCTGGGCATCTTGCAGCGTCAGATTGGCGCTATCGAGCGCGCTGACCTGCACGGCCAACTGGTCGATCAGCTGGCGGTTGAGCGAATCCTGCGCGGCCAGGTTTTGTTCGAGCAGCGTCTGCTGATGGCTCAACTTCTCGGCCTGCTCACGCGCACGATAATAACTGTCGAGCGCCCAGATGATCGGCGTAATTTGCTGGCGGTCTGCGGTGCCAACCAGTGCGGCGACGACTTCCTCGCGTCCAGTGTCGTCGGTCAGATAATTGGCCACACAACGCCCATCGCGGAGCACGATGATTCGATCGGCGACGGCAAACAGATGGTCGAGGTTATTGCTCGAGAAGATCACCGCCGTACCAAGCCGCTGGCGGCGGCTGATCAGATCGAGCAGGCGTTGCTGAAAGACATACCCCAGCGACACCGTCGGCTCATCGACGACCAGCAAGCGCGCGGGGCGCACCAGCACACGTGCGATCGCGACCATCTGGCGTTGCTCACTCGAGAGGTTGACAACCCGCTCGCGCAGCGACGGTACCGCCACGCCCAGATTGTCGAGGATTGCTGCGGCGCGCTGGTCCATGCCGCGCCGATTCGGGAACCGCAACCAGCGACCGAATGCAGGCCAACCCAGTTCGTTGCCAAGAAAGATATTACCCGTAATATCGAGCTGTTCGACCAGTACGGGCTGCTGGTGGATTACAGCGATCCCGGCGGCACGCGCATCGAGCGGCCAGCGCATCCGCTGACCATCGAGGTAGA
>JAYUYF010000865.1:0-5954 GCA_043752605.1 Roseiflexaceae bacterium | reverse complement strand
TCGAGCCACGATAGATAGGCAGGAATGCCACCAACAATTGCATAGGTTGCCACAAGTTCCTCGGGCGACCAATCGGACAGAAATTCGTGCAGTACGCCAAATGGCAGTGCCCGTAAGTACCACTGCCCGGTCATACGACCAAACAGCGGCGATTGTCTTCCCAACAAAAGCTCCATACTGCGCACATGCGACCCGCAAATTACAATAACCGCAGACGACTGCTGGAAGAGCTGATCCCAGGCGTGCTGCAACGAAGACAACATTGCGGGATCCGCCTCTGCGGCGTAGGGCAGCTCATCGATGATCAGAATGTGGCGTCTATCTTGCGCCAGTTGCGCGATGCCCCGCCAGAGATCTGCCCAACTCTCGAACTGTGGCACTGGCAGATCAATGGCTAGCCCCGCAAGCACGGCAGTGAAAAGTTTGCGGCGTTGCAGGAGCGCTGGCTCCTTCTCTGCAACCCAGTATGTGAATGCACTTCCACTCTGTTCAGCCCACGCACGTAGGAGCGCTGTCTTGCCAACGCGACGCCGTCCATACATCATAACAAACTGCCCCGGCCCGGGATGTTGCCGCGTGAGCACATTATTGAGGAAAGCCATTTCGAGCTGACGATCGACAAACACAGCGCCTCACAATTTAAGCCACGTCCCAACTAGTATAGTCGAGACGTGGCTTAATTGCAACCCAAATCGCATTCAGACGCGGAGAAAAATTCCTAAACCTCACCCATTTTCACCACGACACCGGCGATGCGCTTCTCGCGGGTGGCGGCGGTCTTGGCATCTTCGATGTGGCGCACATGCTCTTTGCGGTGCGAGGGAGCCAGCGCGGCGAAGCGCGCTGCGGCTCCGGCGGCGGCCAGTGCGGCGGCGAGATCGGCAGGAACTTCGACCGTGCGCGGCGCGGTTTCGAGCGTGAGCGTTACCGTCACTGCGTCGCCACCATTGAGCCCGCTGGCATCGCGGTGCGCCTTGTTGAGCGGAATGAGATATTTGCCGCCCATGACCGCAACCGTGCTTTCGTAACGATACTCGCCGATCGCGACGACCACCGACGGGCGCTTACTCGCGCCGAGTTCGGCCACGTTCGCGGGCGGCACTTCGATGCCGGTGTTGTTGCCCATCGCCAGGATGGTGGTGGTGAATGTCGTTTGCATCGGGAGGCTCCCTCTGGCGCGTGATACTCGAGACGGCGCGCTGAAGCGCGCCGCTGGGGTGTACGATGTTCTCAATTATACTGCGTGTGTTAAAGAGCAGTATTGCGGAGCATTACCATGCAGATTATTGTCGAGGATTCGTTCTGGCAATTATTTCCCGAGGCGCGGATCGGGATCGTGGTTGCGCACGGGCTGGACAACACCATCGCCGCCGAACCGGCCGCAGCACTACTCATGCACGAAGCCGCCGCGCGCGCCGCGACGTTAGCGAGTATGGACATGCCCACGCACCCGGCGGTGGCTCCCTGGCGTGCGGCGTACACCCGGTTTGGCGCGAAGCCTTCGACCTACCGTTCGTCGATCGAATCCATGCTGCGCGCGGCGCAGGCCGGGCGCATTCGGGCGATCAGCCCGCTGGTCGATCTGTACAACGCGGTCTCGTTGCGCCACATGCTGCCGGCCGGGGGCGAGGATCTCGCCGCGATCATCGGCGATGTGCGGCTCACCCGCGCGGTGGGTGGCGAGCCGTTCCGCACGATTGGCGCGACGCAGGACGAGCCGCCGCCTGCGGGCGAGGTGATCTACCGCGACGATCTTGGCGCGATCTGCCGCTGCTGGAACTGGCGCGAGGCCGACCGTACCAAACTCACGGCGCAGACGCACGACGCGCTGCTGGTGATCGAAACGCTGCCCGACCACCCGCCCACACTGCTCGACGCCGCGCTTGCCGACCTGGCCGCGCTGGTGACGCAGCACCTCGGTGCCACCACGCGCAGCGCCGTGCTCACCCACGCTGCACCGGCGGCGAGTTTGCGGGCGTAGCGACCTCACGGCATTACCTGGAGTATTGCTCAGAGATGTTGCGCGGGCCCGCGGCCCCTCTTCCGCAGGCGGGAGGGGGGATTCGCCCGCTCACCCCCGGCCCGCTCCCGCAGGCGTGGGAGGGGAGCGCAAACGCTCGTTCCCAACCACCAACCCCGTCTGCACTTCCGCGTAGAGGTTGTCGTTGGTCACACCCTGAAGCAGCGCGTCGAGGGTGAGCGGGCGCGTAGCAACAGGAACACACACGCGCTTTTCATCAGCAAACGTACGTTCAACTTCGCTATCTTGTGCGATGTGAACCGCGGCGGCAAACGATTTCAGGAATCGCCAGAAGGCTCATTCAGCCTTTCCAGTAGCGCTAATCAGCGCTTTCGTTTTCGTTGGCTAACGGGTCAAACACGGTTTGACCATCAATTCAATGAGCTTGTGTCGGCATTGTACCCCCAGGATCGCTCAGGGTGTGATCTAAAACCCGCGCACTCGTTCGAGCTGCACACGGATCGCCTGCGAATAGACCTGCGCCATCTCGGCGGGCGTCATGCCGATGCCGGGGATCGCCGCGCCGTACTTCGCCAGGTATGCGGGCAGCGCATCGACCGGCGTGGCATCGGTGTCGAGCATGGCAGTGCCGTGAAACACGACCACATCTTCGCCTGCGGAGTTGGTGTTGAAGTGCAGCGCGACGCGCGGCCGGGCGCGGATGTTACGCACTTTGGGCGCGTCGGGTTTCGAGAAGATCAGCAGCGTGTCGCCCTCGCGGATGTACCAGACCGGGCTGGGTTGTGATGTGCCATCGGCACTGGTCGTCACCAGCCAGATGATCGTTTCGTGTGCCAGGCGGTGTTCTACCCGCTGGCCAAATTCGGTTGCCAAATCCCACATCGACGGCTCCCTTCACGATAGTGTATGCCGGACGGGTGTACTGTAGCACAAACAACGATTATCTTGTGCGTCGTGTTCAGACCGTTGTACACAACACACGCGATCGAGGAGTCTCGATCGCGTGTGTCGTTCTTCTACTGATACGCTTGCGGTGTGCCAGGCGATGTACAGACACGTTGCGCCTGTACGACCCTCAACCCCGGCCCTTCTCCCACCTGCGGGGGAGCGCACATGTCGCTTGGTTCACGCCACCTCAGCGCTCTCGGGGCGATCTTTGAACCAGCGTTCGAGATCTTTGACCCACAATTTGCGCGTTGTCTGCACATCCGTGACGAGCGTCGCACGACCGCCCAGCGAGATAAAGCGGGCGCTACTCCCAGGTGCCGGTCTCGACAAAGCGTGTCAACTCGCTGACGCTCAGCTCGGTGATGCCAAGCCGATCGAGCGTGCGGCCCTTGCGCCAGAAATCGGTGCGATGGATGATACACGCCAGCCGGATGATGCTGTCGATCCCCGAGACCGCCACGCCGTAGCGCTGGCCAAGCGCCGCGATCGGCACCAGGCTCATCGGTACTTCTTCAAAAATATAGCGGTGGTGCAGCGTCGTTGGTGCCTTGATACCGGCATAGCCCGGCTGATTGTGGATCGCATCGTGGAGCGTCTCGCCCGTGGCGTTGTACGCCAGTGCCAGCCACTCCTGCGCGGTACGCGCGCGCAAGCCGAGCGCCGCCGCTACCGTCACTCGTTCGCGGTCGATCACTTCGAGCACACGTGCGACCGAGGGTGTCACGCCATCGAGATAAAACTGGAAATCACCACCGGTTGATTCGATCCAGCCCGCGTTCAGCAAAGTGAGCGCCGGGTGAAAGATCGCGCCCATGTTGTTCAGACCGGTATGCAATACGTTGATGCCGTCGATATATTGCGGGTAGGCCACACTGAGCGCTTCGAGCACCAGTTCGGTGCGCGTGGAGGGCAGCGCGGCGAGCGGCACGGTATCCTTGATGCGAAAGATCCGCGCGTGCGCCGGGCCATCCGAGCGGCTGGCATACAAGAACGTCTCGGTCTCGGCCACGGTCACATCCGCGCGGCAGCCGGCGGCGCGCAACGTGCGCGCGACCTCGATTGCGCCGCCCGTCCGGCCGGGGTGTAGCAGCAGGATCTGGCCATCGCGCAGATGCGGCGCGCACGCACGCGCCAGTTCGGCGTGCGCCGACGAGGGAATCACGACCATGATCACTTCGGCGCGCGCCAGTGCATCCGCGATCACATGTGTGGCAAGCGTGAGGCGGCCAAACCCGTGCGGCCCACCCGGATTGCTTTCGAGCTCGATCCCGCCGCGCTTGCGAATCGCCTCGATATGGTCGCCCGAGCGGTTATACAGGGTAACATCAAAGCCCATCAGCGCGAGGTGCGCCGCCATTGCCTTACCGCCGTTTCCTGCACCCATCACCGTGTAGACTGTGGCTGGCATACGATCTCCTCAGGCTGCGGCGAGTGCCGCACGCACGCGTTGGTGTTCATCGATTACGCGCCCGTCGGCATCGACGGCGACGCTCGCCCCGTCGTGGATGCGCGTCAGCACCTGGCCGGGGGCAAAGCGGTTGTTGCGCAGATGGGGCGCGTCCATCAGACCGATCGCCACCGCGCGCGTGAGCGTATCGGCATCGGTCAGCGGGTCGGCCACGCCCGGCGCGGCGATCTGGCCGATCGCCGCGAGCAGCAGCTGGGTCTCCTCCACCAGTTGCGCCACGCGCGCGCGCACCTGCGGGTCGGCGGTCATATCGGGTTGGCCGCGCAGCGCGGTCTCGATCGCGCGCCGCGCCAACGCACACGACTCAATCACATCATCGGCGGTGGCCGCGTGCGTGGCCTCGGTATGCCCGACGACGTGGATGATATGCGGCCGCAGCGCCATTTGCAGGTAAGTGCTGGTGGCCAAATGCGCGCGTGCCGCCGTGGCATCGACGGGGAAACTCAGTAGCCCGGTGCGCGTCTGCCGCCAGATCCGAAACGTATCGCTCGCCAGTGGCTCGATCAGCGCCAGCACCGCCAGCATTTTGGCCAGATCCATCGCATCTGAGTGGCCGGGCGGGCTGTTGAACATCAACTGCGCGATGTAATCCTGCACGCCGCACGCGCGCGCGTTGTAGGCCGCCAGGTAGGCGCTGGCAACAAACACGGTATCGGGCGCATCACGCATGCCCCAGTGGTGCGGCTCATTGAGCTCGACCGGGATATTGCGGGCGCCGTACCAGCGCATCACCTCTTGATGTTCGATGATCGAGCCGCGCAGATCCCACCGCCCGCGCCCGTCCATCGCGTTGAACCAGAACAACGGAATCGCGCACCAGGCAATGTTGATTGTCTCGCGGTACAGTTCGGCAAGCGCAATAAAATCATCCGTCCCCGAATAGGTACGTAGCAACGGATAATTCCCCGTGCGGCTTGCGGCAAACAGCGTGCGGTAATCATCTGCACTGCGCACCGGCACACCACCCGCGCCAAAGCGGCCCTGCTCCTGGCGCTCGGGGTGAAAAAAATGCTCTTGCGCGTCCTGATCAATCCCGAGCGAGATCACATCGAGCGCGCGCGCTGCCGCAATCTGCGCGATCCCGGCTTCGGTCGCCGCCATCGTCGGCAGACCAAAATGGTGGCGCAACAGCGGGAACGGTGCCTTCCAGGCGATCCGGTCGACGACGCGTTGCGGGTAATCCTCGGCACTGAGCTGGTCAAGCGGCTGGCCCTTGAGATACGCCAGCACCTGATCGGCCGCCTCGCTGCCATCAAAAATCTGCTCGAAGAAGCCGAGCGTCCGCGCTTTTGCCGCCAGCGGTGGTGTACCCGCGAAGGCGAAGCGCACACCAGCACTGCGCAGTTCGTCGGCGGCCTCGGCGAAGCGGCCGAGCAGATGCGCGCCGGTCTCGGGTGTGAGCCGATACGAAACACCCACCAGATCGGCACCTTCGCGGCGCGCGGCGGCCAGCACTTCGTCGATCGGCGTGGCTGGCCCGAGAAACACCGTCCGCCAGCCTGCCTGTTCGGCGAGCCGCAGAAAGTTCATGACCCCGGCGACGTGAACGCACTCACC
>JAYUYF010000864.1:0-2324 GCA_043752605.1 Roseiflexaceae bacterium | reverse complement strand
TCCGATGCGATCCGCGCCGCCTGTAGATGTGACCCTGGCGATGGGGTTCAGCCTACACCGCCGGACGCCACCACGGGCATTCGTTGCGTGCCTGCTGGGTTATCGGACTGGTGAGCCCCTGGAGTTCCTTGCAACGCTCCTCAGGCATGAACACACAGTTGCGGCATGCGTGAACGGGCGCATTGCATTGCCAACAAAACGGCGCAACGCTGTAGAGCACCGAACCACACTGCCAGCACGGAAACTCGGTCACATCATTTTCATCGATGGGCGGTGGCGGTACCCACTCGCCGGTATTCGCTGCGCCGGGTATTCCTGATATCCCCTTCGCACCAAGCCATTCGAGCCCGGCGCGCGCGTGGCGGTTGTTCGGGTCGACGGCCAGCGCGTTTTCGAGCGCCACCAGCTGGTCATTCGGGTCATCAACCGCGCCACTGAGCCAGAGCCAGGCGTCGACATTTTGCTCATCGTGCTCCAACGCAGCCAGTAGCAGCTCGCGTGCAGCATCGAGTCGCCCTTCGCGTACCGCCAGAGCACCCTCGTACACCATCCGCGTCACTTCGGGATCGCTCATCAACGTCCTCCCAATTGCATGGCGGCGCGTGCGGCAGCCACCAGCAGTAGATCATCTTCTGGCAAAATAGTACGCGGATCGAGCAAAATACGATCCGCGACGATCCGCGCCACAACTGGCGGGTCTCCACCACGCAACGCACGCGCCAGCGCATCCGGGTGTGGGCCGGGTAACGCCACCGCAAAGCCGGGCAACGTATCACCGGGCAATGATCCGCCACCCACCGCGCTGGCGCACGGCACGACCGCCGCCCCGCCACCGATCCGCGCCGCGATCTGCACCGCGCGCGCCTGGAGACCGGCGGCGCTGGCGGCGATCATACGCCAGACCGGGATTTCCTCGAGCGCTGCACCGCGTGCGTAGCTGCGCAGCGTGGCTTCGAGCGCCGCGATTGTCGCTTTATCCACACGCAGCGCGCGCGCCAATGGGTGCCGCCTGAGCTGCGCCACCAGATCGCTGCGCCCGACGATCAGGCCCGCCTGCGGCCCACCGAGCAACTTATCGCCGCTGAAGGCCACCAGATCGGCCCCGGCGGCGATACTTTCCTGCACGGTTGGCTCGGCTGCCAGACCAAATGGTGCGGTGGCGATCAGCGTACCGCTACCCAGATTATCAAACACAGGCACCCCACGCGCGCGCCCGACGGCGGCGAGCTCGGCCAGACTGGTCTCGTGTACAAAGCCGGTCAGGCGGAAATTGCTGGTGTGGACGCGCAGCAGCAGCGCGGTCTGCGCACCGATCGCGGCATCATAATCGCGCGCGTAGGTACGGTTGGTGGTGCCGACCTCGACGAGCGTCGCGCCGCTTTGACGCAAGACATCCGGGATACGAAAGCCGCCACCGATCTCGACCGCCTGCCCGCGCGAGACGATCACGTCGCGGCCAATCGCCAGCCCGGCGAGTACCAGATAGATCGCAGCGGCGTTGTTGTTGACCACCAGCGCGTCTTCGGCACCGGTGAGCTGGCGCAGTAATGCGCTGAGGTGTATCCCACGCGAGCCGCGTTCGCCCGCGTCGAGGTCGTATTCGAGATTGCTGTAGCCACGCCCGACAGCTGCTACCGCTGCGAGCGCGGCGGTGCTGAGCGGCGCGCGCCCGAGGTTGGTTTGCAAAATCACGCCACTGGCATTGAGCACCGAGCGCAATGAAGGCCGCAACTCGGCCTGTGCCCGTGCGAGCGCATCGGCCAGGATTATGTCGTGACCAGGGGCCGTAGCACCCGCACCGATCTGCTGGCGCGCGGCATCGAGCGCGGCCCGCGCGGCGCGCGTCAGCACCACCGGCGGCAGATCAGTGGTGGGCGCTGCGGCAGTCAACTCGCGCACCAACGCATCCACCGAGGGGAGCGCACGAAAGCGCCGCTGGATTGTTGTTTCAGGCGTCACGCGCGCATTGTAGCACGCGCACGCCAGACCCGGAAACGAATAGTACCGATATGGGCGGCAGGCATCTATGCGTGGCAAGTCGCGCAATCTGCGTCCTCTGCGGTAGCGGGTCGGCGAGCATACCGTTGCTCCTAAATCGTACCGTTGTGTCGCGGCCGTGTGGACTGCGCATCGAGCCAGGCGGTGAGATCGGCGGCGCTGGTGAAATCGAGCAGCGCCAGCACGAGCGCATCGAGCGCATGCGGGTCAAGATCGGTGATACGCGCGGTTGTCGCCGCGTCGAGCACGCCAAAGCGCTTGTGCGCGAGCTGTAGCACGATCGTGCGCGCCGCCTCTTCGCGGCCCTCTTCGCGGCCCTCTTTGCG
>JAYUYF010000863.1:0-2324 GCA_043752605.1 Roseiflexaceae bacterium | reverse complement strand
GTGCCTGCAGCGGTGCGGCGAGCGTCACCCGACACAGGCGTTTGGCCATACGGCCGCGGCTCTCCATGCGCGCGATGATCTCCTGGCCAACATAGCAGCCCTTGGTAAACGAGATCGCGTCGTCGAGCCCGGTCTCGAGCGGAATAAACTCCTCGCTCAGCTCGCTCACCAGCCCGGCGCCGCCGTGCTCCACGCGGACAACATCGGTCGCTGCGTCGCTCAGTGCCACCGCGCCCGCCGTCTCAAGCGCCGCGCGCAACGCCGCAGCGTGTTCGGCGGGCACCAGGATCCGGTAACCGGGCGTGCCCAGTACAATCGTGTGCAAGAGCCATACCGGCAACTCGGCCAGCGTGGTGTCGATCCGGCCGCCAGCGGGCAGCGCCGCCGGATCGGCTCCCAGCGTGGCGAGCAGCGCGGGCACCGCCGGGCCAATCAGCGCAAACTGCGCGTGGCTGCGTCCCAGCGCCTCCAGCGTCACCTGATCATTGAAGAAGATATTACGTTTCAGCAGGCCAAACACCGCCGCACCGCGCCCGGATTCGGTGAGCAGCAGCAGTGTATCATCGCGCGCGTAGACGCTCGCCAGATCGAGGATACGACCGATCGGCGAAGTAAAGACCGTGCGCCCGCCCTGACCCGGTTTGAGGCGCGCCACATCGCCCGTCGAGAGCCGCTGCGGCAGGGCAGCCCGGTCGCGCCCGCGCAGCAGCATCCGGCCAGCATTTGATTCATCGATCAGCGCCGCCCCGGTATGGGCAGCGGTATATCCCGCAAGTGGATCAGCGTGCATCGTTGTACTCCGTGGTCGTTTCGTTGAATCATACCACGACGGCGGGGGGTGTGCGATCGTGCCCGCCCGCCACGATCTCGCCAGCCGCAAGGGCACGACATTTGCGGTCGATGAGCGCTATCAGCATGCGGGGGGAAAAGGCGACACGCATTGCGACCTGAACGATCCGCCCCGCCGTCGCGACCTACGATGCGCTTGTCAATGCCACGGGCGTTGCACCAGCCCGTGATCTGCCGGAAGTGCTGGCGCCCAAACAGCCGCGCCATCGACATGTTCAGTAATGCCTCTTGCTGCCAGACGTTGCTGGAGTTCCGCGATACGCACAACATTGTTCCCACCGAGCGCACCGAATTCCCACACACCTTCGCGGTACACCATCGTCATGTTCGTCGTTGGCTTCCCATCAAGTAGCACTGGGCACTCGATATTGATGCCACCAGCAAGTGAGTCGCGAAATGCTTTCGCACCTTTCGCACGCCGCACAGGACGATCGCAATTGGCAGCAGCAGGCGACTGTTCAGCAGTAATTTCATGCAAGACCCCCTCGCGACTTAAAGCCCCTATGCAACGGTATCAGGATGCGCAACAAATATCAACGGGTTGGCGTGGAGGCGGGCGGCGCGGCGCGGGATCGTGGCGGTGGCGGGCGGCCGCGCGCGATGCGCCCGGCCGCGTCGAGACGCAAAATTTTGCGTCTCTACCACCCACATTACGGCACGGTCTCAACCGGTTTTGCGGTAATATCAGGGGCTGGTTGCGCGGTAACTGACGGATTACCACCCATGATCTCTCGCCACGCAACCTGCATGTCAGGAATGATCTCACTTCCACGATACGGCGTCACCTTCGCGGTCTCCGGGCGGAAATTGTCGGGTGGCATTTGATACAGCGCATCGCGATCCTTCAATGGCGGATATGCCGCACCAAGAATATAGATGCGTTCATCCGCACCGGAGCCGACCACCGCGACGTCGCACGCGATAGGGGCCATGCTGACATATTTTACAGCACTACAGCGAATCTCAAATAGATTGCGCCCTGCTGACCTCACCCCCCGGCCCCCGCTCCAGATGGGAGCGGGGGAGCACAATTGTCGACGGGTTCAACCGTTCTGAGATTCGCTGTAGGATCTACACCGATCACACCAGCAAGATAGGTCAGGATGCTGGCACTCTGCAACCCGCGTATCTCACCCGCTTCCCAGGACGAATCGCGATACCCCACAAGCAGTTCGGCAAATGGCACAGCATCAAGCAACAGCGGGAAGATGTACACCTGATTCTCGACCAGCAACGGGCCAAGTTCTGTTGCGCCGGAGGCCTGCACGAACCTGTTCGGATCGATGCTATAGATACGGTAGGGTTTACCAAGTGTGACACGGTTCCGATCCTGCGCCGCCACCGGATCAACTGACCCTAACACTTGCGGGCTGCCAGGAGGGCCGCCAATCGCAAGGCCGAGATAGTGCCACATCTTGCCCCGCGCAGCCTCTTCGGGAGTGTCATAACGCACTGGCATAACGGTCGGGGCAGGG
>JAYUYF010000862.1:0-5961 GCA_043752605.1 Roseiflexaceae bacterium | reverse complement strand
TTCGGCCTTACATCCGCGCCCTCCCCACCCACCCACCCGTCCCGCACAGCCGCGCCCTCCCCACCCACCCACCCGTCCCGCACATCCGCGCCCCACCCGTCCCATCCGCCCCATCCGCCCGGCACATCCCCACCCCGTCCCCTACCCCATCATGCGTGATACCGCCAGCCCAAACAACAGTATCGCGGCCAACGCGATAGCAACCGCCACCAGCAGCAGCACGCGATCCCAGTTCAGGAAGCGCCAGTCATTGGGCAGCTTACGCTCGAAGCCGTAGATATGCCAGCGAAACAGCCCGGCGGCGTCAGGTTGGGGCGTCATCGTCGGCGGCACAGGCGCACTGGTCTTTTTGCCGCCGCGCGTCTTCTTTGGCGCAGGCGGTGGCATGGCAGGCGGTGGGGCAGCTGCGATCCCTGCACCACCCAGATCAAAGACAATCTCGGCGAGCGGGATGAAACGCACGGTCAATTCGGCGAGTGCGATCCGCGTATCGTTGTTCAGTTGCCCTTCGGCGCTGGCGATCGCGGTGGCCAGTGCGGGCACCTGCGCCCATTCCGGCCGCAGACCACCCGTGCTACGTTCGAGATACACCTCGCGCGCAGCACAGGTCTTCGCGAGCCACTGCTCATCGAGCTTGGGGAGATCATCGTGCGCGCGGTAACTCTGCGCCGCGCGGCTCCAGGTCATCGTGCGGTGGCGCACCAGCTGCCCGACACCTGCGCACGGCGCACACGCCACGCCACCCGTACCGCGGCAATCCGGGCACGCGACGATCGCAGTCGCCGCCTGTAGGGCCGTCACCGCACCGGAGGCGGCAGGTTTTGCACCAGTTTTCGCAGGTAGTGTCGGCGCAGCGCTGGTGGCAGCCTGCGGCTGTCGTGTCACGCTCACGCGGCCGCCACCACCGCACCGTTTGCATGGCAAACGGCCAATCTCATTGCAGACGGGGCAACCGACGACCTGGATCGATCCAGGGAGCTTGACGGTACCGCCCGCTTCGTCCTGAAACACAGCCGGTGCGCCCAGATCGACATCCCAGCGATCTAGCGCGCGTTCGAGCCGGATCTGCGTCGGCGGTTTGTCGGGTGCCTCAACCAGCCGCTCCGCGCCGCGCGTTTCGAGCAGCACCCGCAGGTCATAGAAGTACACATTGGTGCTGATGACGCGGCGTACACGCGCCAGGCGGCCCATCAGCGGGCGGCGAAACGGGCTCTCGGCGCTCCACGCATTCAGCAGCCCGGCGAGCGTCGTAGCATCGGCCAGGTCATCCGCCAGCGCGCGCGCTTCGAGCAGCGGTGCCTTGCGCATATCGGTGCCGAGCACGGCCTCGGCGGGCGGGATCTCGGCGAGTTCGGCGCGCGCCGCTGGTTTGCCATGCGCACCGATCACGGTCGTCACACCGGTGTGGTGTTGCAGCACGCGTACAAGCTCCTCGTACGCACCAACCGCCGTCGCGTAGCGTTTGGTCGGGTCGAGCGCGCACATCGTCGCGATCACCCGATCAACGCCTGGCGGCAGATTGGTGACACCGCGTGCGCGCAGCGTCAGCGGCACCACGTGGACGCCGCCGGTTTCATCCGCGATGCCAGGCAGATGATCCCAGGGCAGCGAGCCAGTCAACATCTCAAACAACACCACACCGAGCCCGTAGATATCCGAGAGATACGTGACCGAAGTGGCCGATGCTGCGTGCTCGGGCGAGAGATAGCCGGGCGTGCCCATAATTTTGTCGACCGTGGTCACACCGGCACGGCTCGCCTCGCGCGCGATGCCAAAATCGGTCAACATCACGCGGCTGCTGCGCGGATCGACGAGAATGTTGCCCGGCGAGACATCGCGGTGAACGACACCCTGCGCGTGCGCATAATCGAGCGCGGCGGCCACATCACGAAACACCTCGATCGCCCGTTCGAGCGCCAGCGGCTTGCGATCGGCGAGCATACCGCGCAACGCACCACCCGGCACGTATTCCATGACGGTGTAATAATAGGGATGCTCGTAGCCGTGATCGAGCAAGGAAATGATATGATCGTGCCGCAGCCGGATCGTGATCTCGGCTTCGCGCGTAAAACGCTCGATCCACTCGGGATCCTGCGAAAGCAACAGCTTGATCGCAACCTGGCGCTCTTTGAGCACACGATGATGCGCGAGCCAGACCTGGCTCATGCCACCTTTGCCGATCACACGGCTGAGACGATAGTTGCCAATATTGGCGGGCAGACTCGACACAATTGCTCCACAACGTTGCTGCGCGATTTAGTATACCACGACGCCCCGTCGATTCGCACGGGTGTACGAAACGAACGGAGCAACGTGCGTGGTATACTGCGCGCATCGGGTGTTGGAGCTACGCTGGCACAGTCGTGCGAGCTATTGCGTGTCACACGCCCGCTGCGAATAGTGTCGCGAGGCACTCCAACGGTATGCGGCGTTGCTCGGCCCTGGCAGCCAGCGGCGGGCTCTGCGGATCGAATCCCCGTTCGTCGTTGGTGAGCAACTGCCGCATACCATCAGCATCAGGAAGACCGCATGGGTTTGTTGTTTCTCGCGCTTGGTATCGTCGGTTTGTGGATTGTCGTGCGCCGCCAGATCAGCACAACTACTGTGTTCGAGTATCAACGTGGCCTGCGCTACATCGGCGGGAAATTTGATCGCCAGCTCGAACCCGGCCAGTACCGTTACCGGAAGACACACACCACGATTGTGCTCATCGATACGCGCGCCCGCGATCTGACGGTCGCCGGGCAGGAGACGTTTTGCGCAGAACGCATCGCCGTCAAGGCGACCGCCATCGTCCGATTTCAGGTGAACGATGCACTGCGCGCACTCAACGCCCACACCAGCTATGATGCGGCGTTGTATACCGAAGTGCAACTTGCGCTGCGTGAGGTGCTTGCCGGTGCCAGTATCGATGTGCTGCTCGGTGACCGCGACCCGCTCAATCGTGATCTCGCTGCGCGGCTGGCCGATCCGGCCGCCGCACTGGGCGTTGAGATCACCCGCGCGACGATCCGCGATGTCGTGTTGCCCGGCGATCTCAAACGCGCGTACGGCGAGACGCTGCGCGCCCGGCAGGAGTCGCTCGCACTGATCGAACGTACCCGCGGCGAGACAGCGGCACTACGCGGCCTCGCCAACGCGGCACGGCTGGTGGAGCAAAGCCCGGCGTTGTTGCAGTTGCGCGCACTCCAGGCACTTAGCCAGGGCGGCGATCATTCGCTGGTTCTCAATGTCGGTTCGGCCGAACAGCCGCCACGCGCCAGTCGGCCGGCCGCCGCTGCCGCAGACGAATCGGAGCCCCAATGAACGAGACCGTGCTCTGGATCGAAGGGCTGCATATTCCGGCCAGCGCCGACCCACCGCCTGCGCAGGTCGATGTCGTAGTGATCGGTGGCGGCATCACCGGGCTGACAGCCGCGCTGGCGCTGGCGCAGCACGGCGCGCGCGTGGCACTCTTCGAGGCGCACCAGATCGGCTGGGGCGCGGCGAGCCGCAATGGTGGCATGGTGCTGACCGGCCTCAAAGTCGGTGTCGCCGGGCTACTCAAGACGTACGGCGCGGAGCGCGCACGGCGCTTGTTCGACGCTTCGAAGACGGCGATTGATCTCGTCGAACAGATCATCACCCGCGAGGCGATCGGCTGCGATTTTGCGCGCACTGGTCATCTGGTACTGGCATCCAAGCCGCAGCACGCGGTCGATTTTGAGACCGAAGCCGATCTGCTGCGCACCACATTTGGTCATGCTACCCGTATACTGGCGCGTTCGGCGCTACACGATGAGATCGGCTCATCGATCTACCATGGCGGCATGATCGACGAAGCGAGCGCCGGAATCGACCCGGCGCGCTATCTGGCCGGGCTCGCCGCCGCCGCACAACGCCACGGTGCGCTGCTCTTTGACCGTGCTGCCGTGCAGCAAATTAGTGGTAATCCGGGGAATTTCGTGGTCGAGACCGCGCGCGGCAACCTGCGCGCCGATCAGATCTTTGTGGCCACAGCTGGCTACACCGGGGCCATCACGCCACGTCTGCGGCGGCGCGTCATCCCGGTCGGCTCGTACATCATCGCCACCGAGCCGCTCGGTGCGCTGGCCCACCAGCTCATCCCGCGCGCGCGCCAGGTGTTTGATACGAAACACTTTTTACACTATTATCGTCTGACACCTGATGGGCGCTTGTTGTTTGGCGGGCGCGCGCGCTTCACACCCGAGACGCGCGATTCGATCCGTGCGGCGGCGACGATCTTGCAGCGCGATATGCTGACGGTCTTTCCGCAGCTGCGCGATATACAGGTGGCATATGCGTGGGGCGGCACGGTCGATTTTACCTTCGACCAGATGCCGCACGCTGGCGAGCTCGGCGGGCTGCATTACGCGCTCGGCTACGCTGGACACGGAGTTGCGATGGCGACCTATCTTGGCACACAGTTTGGCGCAAAGCTGGCTGGTGCAGCGTACGACAATCCACTGCACGATATCGCACCACCGCGTGCGCCGCTCGCGCTGTACGATGGACGGCCCTATTTCCTGCCACTGGCCGGCCTTTATTATCGGATACTTGATGTCCTCTACTAGCGCACCAAAGAAACCGAAAAAGCGCCCCTGGTCGGCCGTGTTTGGTGTTGGTCTGCTGGCGCTCATGGCGCTGCTGATCTACCAGAGCCGCCATGAAGTCGGCGAGGCGTTTCGGCTGTTGCGCAACGCCGACCCGCTCTGGATCGGGGCCGCGCTGCTGGCGATCACCGCAGGCTTTGTGCTCGGTGGCCTGATCTATGGTCGCGTGCTCGCTACGCTTGGCTTTCGTGCCAGTTTGCCCTGGCTCACCGCCACAGCACTGGTGGCGATCCTGATCAACCAGTTGCTGCCAGCCGGCGCGGTCGTTGCGTATGCGTTTCTGGTCACCAGCCTGCGGCGGCGCGGCTTCCCCTCGGGCAGTGTGGCGATGGTGGCCGGGCTCGAGCTGTTGAGCTGGAACGGTGCGGTGCTGACGGCATTTGTCTACGGGCTAATCTTTTTGTTAGTCACCACCGGTGCCAGCGGCGCATCGGTAAGCTATGCGGCGGTAGGTTTTGCGGCGGGGCTGTTGCTTTTCATCCTCTATATGGGTACCCGGCCAGACGAATCGCTGCGTGCGTTTGGGCTGCGGATCAAGAGTTTCGCGCTGATGCGGCTGAATATGTTGATCGACAGCGTGCGCGTTCATCAGATTATTGAAGAGATCATCAGTAGCCGCCGAACCATGCTCGAACATCCTGGCCGCATGCTCTCGCTGGTCGGCATGCAACTCGGGATCTTTGGTCTGCACGGACTGGCATTACTGGCATTACTCTATGCGCTGGGCGTCAGTACGCCGTACTTTGCCGTGATGGCGGCCTACGGATTATCGTTGATCGCGAGCGCGTTTGTGGTCTTGCCCGGTGGCGGTGGCGCCGTCGAGGCGGCCCTCACCGTGAGCCTGCGCGCGCAAGGTGTCCCCGCCGACGCGGCGATTGGGGCGGCGATTGTGTTCCGCTTGCTCAATTTCTGGATGCTACTACCGCTGGGAGCTGTCTGTTATCAGTGGCTCACACACCGCAGCGTTGTGCGTGATACCGTCGAGATCGCCCAGGCTGAGACCGCCGAGGAAGCCATTGAGATCGTAAACGAGACAAAGGATCTGCGATGACCATGCTTGGCGTACTGCTCACACTCGGTGCTGCGGCGGCATTCGCGGTGGTGGCCGGGCTGCTGGTGTGGGGTGGCGAGGCGGCCGCCCGCGAGGCGCGCCGCCCGGGCGCTCCCACCCACGATGATCCGCCAGCAGCCCGCACGTGGGCCTGGGTGGGATTGTACCTGCCGCTGGCGCTGGCGGCGCTGCTGGCGCTGCTGGCTGCGCTGCAGATCGCGCGCGTGGGCGTGGATGCGGCGGGCGGGGGGATGTAGGGGCGAAGCATCCGCCAGAATGCTTCGCCCCTACATCCGC
>JAYUYF010000861.1:0-2330 GCA_043752605.1 Roseiflexaceae bacterium | reverse complement strand
GCCCGCATCCCCGCCGCCACCGGCTGCGGTGCCGCCGCAGGCTCGTGCGCGGCGAGTGCCACCGCTGCCATGATCACCAGCGCCATCCAGAGCAGATCGGCGAGTAACAGGTGTACCAACTGGATCCAGATCGGCGCGAGCAACAGCATATTTGCCACGCCGACGCCGAGTTGCAGCGCGAAGACTGCCGTCACCCCGATCGCCACATTACGGAGCAATGACCCGCGCCCGGCCTGAACGTTCCACGCGGTGTAGACCACATACACGCTGGTGAGTACCGCAAGCACGGGGTGCAACACGCGCAGCCGTATCGCAAAATGCGCAGCGGGCGCGAGATCCTGCTGGATGCCCTCGGCCAGTGATGCGGCGGGAAACAGCGTATCGCCCAGTGCGGTGATCGCCCCACTCATGCCCACCAGCAATACACCGGCGGCGCCAAGACCCAGCCGCAGCACCAGCGGCCCGTTGCCGCGCAGCCGGAGCGCGCCGCCGCCCGATGCCCACCAGGCGGTGAGTGTCAGCGCCGCCACCAGCAAAAACGTATTGAGCAGATGCGCCGACATCGAGAACGCGCGCGTCACTGACGCATTGTGCGCCACCAGCTCGAAGAGCACCAGCCCCGCGCCAAGTAATGCCTCGATAATGATAAAGATGAGCGAGGCGATCGCGCCGCGCCGCATCAGGTGGCCGGGCGGCCGCGCGCGCCGCGACCAGACCACCAGCGCGATCACGCCCAGCAGCGCCACGCCACTGGTGAGCCGATGGCCAAATTCGACCAGCGTCTGGATCGAATCGGCGCGCGGGATGACCTCCCCGTTGCACAATGGCCAGTGGCTGCCACAACCGGCACCACTACCGGTGGCCCGTACAAAGGCACCCCACAGGATCACAAACAGATTGTAGGCCAGCACGCCCCAGGCAAACCCGGCCGCGCGGTCAAGCTTGAATGACATCGTGATCTCCTTCACGAACATATTGTGATGGTATTGTACATCGCGCGTGGGTGGGCCGCAAGGTATGGGCGATGACGTAGGCCAAGACAGGTACACAACCTGCCCCTACAGGGGATCCACCAGCGCGGCCGCGAGCTGGAGCGCGGCACCATAGGTCTCATCGCGGCCGAGCAGCCGCAATTCCTGCGACAACAACTCGACCTGATCGGGGGCGGTGAGCCGCGCGGTATGCTGCAGTGGCGTCGCACCGGTCACATCGGCGCGGATCACGACGCGATGGACGCGCTCGCCCAGCGCGACACCAAACCGCGCGCTGCGGCAGCCGATCTCGACGCTGGTGAGGTCTTCGTCGGTCGGGGTGTCGACGTGGCTGATCGTAACGGTGATATCGCCGCTGTCTGCCGCGAGCACGAGAGTCTCGCCGCTCGTGGTGCGCGGCAGCCAGCCGAGCCGATCGGCGAGCCAGCCGACCAGCAGCAGCGCAGAGACCCGACTATGCGTATAGCTGATACTGACGCGGCGCACCTCGCTCAGGTGCGGCACGTACGCGGGCGCATCAAAGATCTGTGCCAGCAGTTCACGCCAGGCCGTCAGACGGCCCCACGTCAGATCCGCGATCACATTGTGCGCGCGTGCGACGGCGGCGATCCGCACTAAGCCCGCCTCGGGGTCATCAAAAGTCGCGGTGTCGACGACTACGCGGTCTGCCATGTCGCGCAGGCGTGCGAACAGCGGGCGGCCGAGCCAATTACCGTGCGGCGCCCAGAGCACCACGGGCAGCCCGGGAATCAGCAGCGGCAGCAGGATGCCGGGCACGCGCGCCGCCGCCTCCGGGCGTGCGCTGATCGTCACCTGTTCGCAGCAGACCTGTGGCTGGCCGGGGATCGGCATGCGGCAGTGCGCCTGCACCCAGGCATCGAGCAGCGGCGCATCGGCCGCCAGCTTGCCCGCTTCGCCCAGATTGACCACCAGCGCACGGCTCGGATACTGATTGGTGAGCCGGTCGATTACCTCGGTGACCTGTTGCACCGCGGCAAACCCGCCGACGGTCAGCGTCATCAGATTGAGCACACAGGCGCGTGTCACCGCATTGTGCCGTTCATCGCCCGTATCACCGGCGGCGCTGCGCCAGATCTCGGTCAGCTCGGCCTCGATTTTGCGAATATCGATCGCGACCTGTTCAGTGGGCAGGCTGGGAGATTCGGTCATGGCGCGCTCCGATGTTGTGTGTACGGTTGTCTGTATAACCGGACGCAGCATGCGGCGTCCCTACGGATTGTGTGGGCGGCGGACGGCGGGTGCGGGCGACGACGGCGGTACGGGCGACGGCGACGGCGGACAGCGGGTGCGGGCGGGCGACGGCGGGCGGGCGACGGC
>JAYUYF010000860.1:0-2336 GCA_043752605.1 Roseiflexaceae bacterium | reverse complement strand
ACCGCCGCCGTTTCGCGGCCTCGCGTTCGGCGATCCGGGTCAGATCACGGTGTTTCTGCTGAGTCACGGTGCGGGCTATGAGCCAGATGGTGCTCCGTGGTGGTTGCAGCTCCAGCATTTCCGGTGAAATTGGCCTACGGACAGCGTATCAGAGCCAAAATTATGGTCACGTCAATTGGGGCGATCCTGACTCAGCGTTGTAATACTAGCGCGGATCTCAGAGAGTTTGGCCCGTGCGAACCTCACCCCCCGGCCCCTCTCCGCAACGGAGAGGGGGAGCGCAATTGTCGACAGGTTCAACCGTTCTGAGATTCGCTGTAACCCGTACCGAGCAATCCCACCCACATTCGCGCCTCGCTTCTGCATTGTCCCACATGTGTCTCAATTGCACCAAACACCTTCCATGTGTCCATCGCCTGTATTATGATACTGCTGTGATGAATTCGATGAGAGGATTGCATTGTGCTCCTCAGTTTTAGCACACAATTAGATCAATTTTTTCGTCAATCACAGTGGTCTGTTCGGCGGATTGCGATGGAAACGGGCATCCCGCAGCAGACCCTTGCCAATTGGCTGCGTGGTACGCAGCCGCGTTGGCATCCGGCGCTGAAGGAGGATTTACTAGGATTAGGCCACGCCCTGGGGTTGACACAGGTGGAGCAAATCGCACTATTGATAAGCGCCGGATGTATTCCACCGATCCGCTCTGGAGACGCATACAAGGAGGACATAATGAGCGAAAAACTGCCAAAGGGTTGGTTTTCCAGCGGAAGTCATCCGCAGCAGTATCTCATGGGCGTTGATTCGACGATCTTCTATGAATCAGCAAACACCGCGTTTATTCAAGCGAAGGATGCTAATCCTGAAGGATTTGCGACGTTGATGCAGCATATCAAAGCCGACGCATTTCGAGCAAACCGCGTACAATTGAGCGCAATGATTCGCACGGAGAACATCGTTGGTTCCGCTGGCCTGTGGATGCGCGTTGATGGTCTGCAGGACGAACGTCTTGCGTTTGACAACATGAGCGATCGGCCACTGCGCGGGACATTGGATTGGCACCGGTGTACAATCGTGCTCGATGTGCCCGAGATAAGCACACTCATCGCGTTTGGCATGTTGCTCGCCGGGTCGGGGAAGCTGTGGATCGGCGATATGCAGTTCCACGAAGTTGGTTCAGAGGTTGCGATAACCGGGCGGCCACCAATTTCAGAGCAACCGGTAAACTTGAGTTTCACCGAGTAGTATGTTTCAGGTCTATCCGCGTCGGAACGAAGCCCAAGCCGTGACCGGGTGACAAGGTGGCAAGGTGACGCCAGGATCATGCAGAGACGCAACATTTTGCGTCTTTACACCACCTTGTCACCCGCTCACCGTGTCCGTACTCATCCTGGCAATACCAGCGCATCGAGCACGCGCTGCCAGGTGATGCCCGCAACGCGCGCCGGGCCCGCCGCGCCGAGCCGTGCAGCGAACGACGAGTCTGCGGCCACACGGTCGAGCGCCGCCGCCAGTGCGCCTGCCTCGGGTGCGGCCACCAGCGCGTTGGTGCCATGTTCGGCAAACTCGAGCACGCCACCGGCATCGCTCACCGTGATCAGCGGGCGCGCGGCCGCCAGCGTCTGGACGGCGGTGAAGCCATAGTCTTCGTCGAACGGCACATATGCCACCGCACGCGCGCCGGCGTACAGATCGAGCAACTCGGCTTCGCTCACAAAACCACGGAAGCTGACGCGGGCGCCGAGACCAAGATCACTCGCGAGCTGTTCGAGCCGCGCGCGCTCGGGGCCAGTTGAGACGAAGATCGCGCGCAGTGGATGCCGCATCGCGGCCAGCGCGTGGAGCAACAGATCGAGCCGTTTGGCAGCGTCGAGCCGCGCGTCCGAGAGAAGGTAATCGCCATACGGGCCGCTGGCGAATTTGCCGCTGTACGGGCTGGGCGGGTAGAGCGGCGTGGCATCAAGCCCGACGTAGCCGCGCAGCCGCTCGGCGACATTGCGCGAGATCGCGTAGCGCCGTTGCGCCTCGCCGATACCCTTGCGGTCGATCCGCAGCAGCAGATCGCGCACCGCCCGGTCTTCATCGCTGCCGCCAAAATCGCTACGCGGTGTGCCGCTCCAGTCGTACGCTTGCCGATGCTGATGCACCAGCCACACGACCTTGCGCGGATGGGTAGCGGCATAACTCGGGAATTTTGTGCAGATCAGCTGATCGACGGGTTGCCCGTCGACCTGCGTCAGATCGAGCAGCCGCCATGCCAGCGCAGATGGCCCGAGCCGGTCGTGCGGCTGCCAGCTGTAGGGCAGACTGACGATATCGGCTTGATGCCCGGCGGC
>JAYUYF010000859.1:0-13514 GCA_043752605.1 Roseiflexaceae bacterium | reverse complement strand
CGCGCTACGATCTGGTGTTGCTGTGCGATACCGATATTCCGTACGATGCTACCTGGGATAGATCGGGTGCAGTCCAGCGGCATACGTTCCAGCAGCGGATCATCGCCGACCTGGTGCTGCGCAACATCCCCTACATCACGATACGCGGCACGCTCGATGCGCGCGTCGCGCAGGTACAGCGCGTGCTCGCCTACTATCGGCCATACCATAGTCTCACAGATCTGCTGTGGGCGGCGAACGAAGGAAACCACAATGAGTCCGTATGAGCTGGTAGGCGTCGTATTTGGTCTGATCTCGGTTGCGCTGACGGTGCGCGCCAGTATCTGGTGCTGGCCGACCGGGATCGTCAGCGTGGCCGCGTTTGCGGTCTTGTTTTACGATATCAAATTGTACGCCGATATGCTGCTCCAGATCTTTTTCCTGATCACCAGCGTGCAGGGCTGGTACTACTGGTCGCGTGGCGGCGCACAGGCCAGCACACTGCCAATCACCACGCTCAGCAACCGGCAGCGCGCGGGTACCGCGATCGGTCTGGTGATCGCGGTGCTGGTCGTCGGCTGGATGTTCAGCAGCTACACCGATGCCCACCTGCCGTTCTGGGATGCCGCTGCAAGCGGCGGGAGTGTCGTCGCGCAGCTGCTGCTACTGCGCAAGAAGCTCGAAAACTGGGTGATCTGGATCGCAGTCGACGTGCTCTCGATCGGGATCTATCTGTACAAAGAGGTCTACCTCACCGCCGGGCTGTATGTCGTCTTTCTGCTGCTCGCGATCGGCGGGCTGATCAGCTGGCGGCGCGCCATGCAGGCGATGCCGACGGCCCGGCCAGACCTGCGCGGTGCTGGTGCGTGAGCAGGCACCGCTGCTATGGTCTGCGTCACCGGTGGAGGAGCCGGATCCGCCCGGCGGCGCAGCAGGCCGTGCAGGACTGATACGCCCGGCACGATACCTGGTACACCAGTGTCATCGGTCTGGCGTGCAGGATGTAGATTGTGTAGATTGTGTAGATTGTGTAGATTGGGCTGGACCACGCTGACACAGCGCAGATCGCTATATCAGCGTGGTCGGGTCGATCCCCAGTTCGCGCAGTTTCGCCCAGGCAGCTTCTTTTGCGGCACGCTCGGCGTCTTCTGCGGCGCGTGCCGCGTCTTCTGCGGCGCGTGCAGCCTTTTTGGCGGCGCGCTCGGCGTCTTCGGCCGTCGGGCAGCGCACACCATCACGGTCGGTCAGCCGCAGCCAGGCACCGTCGCTCACCAGATAGCGCTCCAGCACCGTGCTCCAGCACCGCCCGCGCGTATCGGGCGGTACTGGCAGCAACGCGGCACCCGCCCGCCGCCAGAGCCGCAGCCGCCCACCCGGCAGCAGGGCCGGGGCGTTGGGATCGTACAGGATATACTCAGCGACACCCAGCTCGGCATAGCGCGCCGGTTTGTCGCGCAGATCGTTGCGCCAGGTGGACTCGGATGCGACCTCGATCACGATCGCCGGTGGTGGGCGCCCGGGCTCGTACAGGCACCAGCTCCGTAATCGCTGCTCCGTCGCGGCGTCGATCCGCACCCCGAAGAAGATCGCCAGATCGGGCGCAATCGGGTGCTGCATTTCGTGCCGTGCGGTGTAGATATTCAGATTTATGGCGACATATGCCGGAACATCGCGCAGCATGTGTTGGCATACCGCCGTGAGGTAAATCAGGAGCGCAGTCTGCACCGCACTGTCGCCCATGCGATCCTCCTCGGTCTGATGCCAGTCGTAGTAGTGAAAGGGGTGAACCGAGGGTTGAGCGGTGTCGGTCTGCATCGCGTCCTCCTGCGGGGTGAGTATCGCACAAATGTTCGATTGCGTCAAACAGCTATCTGTCATCATACCATGCAGTGTGCAGGTCAAGCGGTTGTTTCTTCCAGCTATTTTGCGCGGCTAAGCAGTGCTGCACGCAAACGTGTGTTTTGATACTATCGTTGCCCGGTACCTATGGTAAGGAGCGGATCATGACATCAGGGGTGATTGCTGATGAAAGCACGGAAGCAAGCTGCGAAGTACCGGGCACCATCGTCGCTGGTCACCCGGTTCACCTATCATTTTCACCCAGCTGTCGCTGCACCTGCGAGATACGCCGCCGCAACCCTGCGGGTGTCGTCGTTGGCATCGTGCAGGCACTCGTGTGCCATCCCTGCGGGGAGCGTGTGGCGGTCGGCGAGTTGCTGAACGGCGTGTCTGCGGCACATGGAGCACGGCGTGCGTTCATAGATTAGACACAGCAATTCAAGTACGCCTTGCACGGCAGTGGTTTCCAGCAGGTCGAGCAGCCCCATGCATACGTGGTGCAGTTCGTCATCGTCTACTGCGGTCTCAATCAGCACACCACATGTCTCCTCATCGCCGGGTTGATATGTGCGCGCGAAGAGCGCCAGCGCATCGCCGGTATGCCACCGCTCATGCAGCAGCGCGTGACCAAGCTGATGAATCGTGGGATCGGCGAAGTGGCTCAGCGCGTGAATGCTGCGCCGGGCTACTCCATCGTGCGCGTGGCGCACCAGCGGGATGAGTGGCGCGAACCCGAGTGGAAACGGCCGCCGGGCAAAGATCGCGAGGTATGCCGCAAGCACATGTGGATCTGTGTGGGCGACCAGGTCGTGCGCTGCATTCGCAAAATCGGCATCGCTAGCTACTGTGCCCCAGCGCCGGAGCGCGGACAACGACAGCGAGCGCACGTTGCGCAGCAAGGCGGATTTGAGATCGGCGTACGCCCAATTGTCGATCAGGGTACGCGTCATTAAGCGGGTAGACTGGCGGGCTATAGTTTCGGCAACCGTATCGAGATAGCGCTGGATACGCGGGTCGGCGGCACCCATCGCCGCAAGATCGTCGTCGGTCACGGAGGGATCAACGCGCTTCAATTGGTTGATAATCTCATCACTATCCTAGATATCCAACTCGTCGCGTGCGAGTTCGCCCAGTCGGGCGGCGACCACCCGAAATCCTGCGCGCCCATCGAGGTCGATCAGTTCGTGCGCGCCAACAGCCTGCGCATCGGCATGGATTACAAACTGCGAAATCATCAGGTCACGCGCACGCTGATCGCCCGCCTCCGCAAAGGTACCCGCAAACGCGAAGAGTTGTGGCAAATCGAGCGCGTCGTCGTTGACACTTGCGGCAAACGCCGCAAGGATCTGCGTGGCGAACCACTGCTGCTGACCAGTGCGCGCGATCAGGCCGAGCAGATAGGTCGTGCGCGGGCCTTCCACAGCGCGATCGTACACCGGATTAACCAGGCACGCGTGCAGCAGGGCGGCCTGATAGCGCGCGCTATCGAGATGCAGATACTGATATGGCCGCCCCAGCCCCTGCGAGACGTGGCGCGCAAACTGTTCGACAGTAGGGTACATACCTGCCTTTCGTTAGTCCGGTCGTCGGCATTGGGATACATAGCACGCGTACCAACCGACGCACGACAGTGAGGAGGGCGCCCGTACCCGCCACCGCCTACGCCCAGATCAGCGTGATGCTGCGCCCGGCGGGGGTGATGGCGCTGGCGGTCGTTGTGCGCTCGGCAATCGGCGGCTGGTCGGCGCGCGTATCGAAGATTACCAGCCAGCCGGTGGCGAGCCCGAGTCGGTCAAGGTATGCGTCGAGTTGCGTCAGCTCGGCCGCCTGCGGGTTGGTGCGCCCGGTACGCCAGACCTTGAGTTCGATCGCCAGCCGCACCGCGCCGTAGCTGAGCAGCAGCTCCATCCGGTCGCGCCCGATCGCGTACTCGCGCACCAGCGTGCCGTGACCGTTGACAATCCGGTGCAGAAATGCCATCAGTACCAGGTGCGGCGCGATTTCCGGGTAACTACGCGGCGGCGCGCCGAGCAGCGCCTCGCCGTGCTCGCGCCAGAACGCCAGGAACGCATCGCGTAGCACGACCAGATCGAGTGTGCCATCGGCACGTAGCCAGGCTGGTGTGATGTACGGCAAACTCGCCTCGGGTGTGGTCGCCAGCACGCGTGGGATGACCTCACGGTAGATCGGGTTGGCAATCACGAGACCGCCCGCGCCATCGCGCCGCGCCAGCCCGAGATCTTGCACAAAGCGAATATCGTCTTCGCTGACATCGCCCAGCGAACCACCACCCAAGATCGGGCCGATCACTTGGCGTACACGGTCTTCACGCAACCGCTCGGCCAGGCTATCGAGGTGGGTCGCACGCTGGACGATCAGGCGCTCTTTCGCCTCCAGAATAATTGTCGGCGTGATCGGCTGGGACAGATCGGGCTCGATAAACTCGACCGCCTGGCGCGCCAGCGCGTTCACCAGCCACGGCTGACCCTGGGTCAGATCAAATGCCAGATCGACCGCTGCGGGCGTGAACAGCTGGCCGGTATCAGCGGTGTGCTGCGCATACAGTTGCGCAACCTCGGCGGCAGTAAAGGTGCGCAGGGTGATCGATTCGGTTTTGATATTGAACGGACTGGCAGTGTGCAGCCGGTCGCTGCCGCCGGATGCGACCTTGTAATCGCGCACATCGCGCAGACCAATCAGCCCGAGCGATTGCGGGAATGATTGTGGCCGCGCCGGGTAGCCAGCACGGATCTGGCGCAGCACCGAGATCAGCGCATCGTTACGCAACGCATCGATCTCGTCGATCAGCACCACAAGTGGTAGCGTGCTCTGCTGTGCCCACTCACGCAAGACCGTACTGATGCGCGCACCAGGTGCAGCATCGTTCCACGAAGCTGGCTGCAACGACGCTGGTAATTGCCAGCCTACGGCACCGCGCCATTCGCTGAGAATTGCGTCTTCAGCGGCTGCAATATCATCGTTGAACGCCGCGCCGACTTCGACTGAGAGCACAGCAGCAATGTAGTTGCCGCTCGCCGTCAGTTCGCGCGCCAGCGCGAGCATCGCGGTCGTCTTGCCGGTCTGCCGGGGGGCGTGCAACACAAAATAGGTCTGCTGGGCGATCAGGCGCGGCAGCTCGGGCAGCCGTGCGGTGGGCGGCAGCATGTAGTGGATATCGGCCTTACACGGCCCGGCCACATTGAACCAACGTGTCATGCTGCCCTCGCTGCTACGGTTGCCTGGAAGGAGTATAGCACGCAGGCCTGCGGGTTTGCGGGGGGGGTGTGCGGTAACGTCCTGCACGGCTCGCGGCTGTGCCGACTGGTCAATTCTTGCCGTAACCGGCGGCGTGATTCGCTGTTTTACGGCCAGTGACGGGATGTGCTCGTCATCTCCGCCTACTCATAGGAGGTTTGTATGCACCGGATCTGGCTCGCACTCGTCCTGCTTGCGCTTTGCGCCGGTCTTGTTCCAACCGCCGCGCTTGCGCAATCGGCATCCCAGTCCCCGCTCCCGGCCACGGTGACCCTGGCCAATGGCGTCCGCGTCGCATTCCAGAGCGTCAGCTACAATGCTGACGGTAGCTCAACCTGGCGCTATCAGGTCAGCGAGGCCGCCGGTCAGGATCTCACAGCCTGGCTGCTCCAGGTGCCAGGATGTGCCACCATTACCACCGCAACCCCCGACCCCTGGTCGGCCGCGAACCCTGACGCTGCGGCCGGCTTCGCCGGGGTCAGGTGGCAGCCGGCTACCGCGTTTACCAGCGGCGAATTCGCGCTGACGCTGAATGGCCCGGTGCTGCTCGGCCGCACACGCGTCGCCGCGACGAGCACGAGCCTGGCCCAGGGGACGATCGCCGGGCCGATCTGTAGCACGACCACCACGCCGGTGACGGTCGCACTCAGCAATGGCTACCGTATCACTCTGCTTGCCGTCGTCGCGAACGCCAGTGGCACCTCGACCTGGCGCTACCGCGTCGATGAGCTGCCGGGCGCGCAGGATCTCAGCAACTGGGTACTGGAACTGGCGGGCTGTGTCGTTGTGACCGCCAACCCTGAGCCGTGGGAAATCGTAAACCCGGATCCCAACGCGCAACTGCGTGGCGTGAAATGGCAGACCGGCACCGGCTTCCAGACCGGCGAGTTCGTCGTCACGCTCGGCGAACTGCCGGTGATGGGGCTTGTTCGCGCGGCGGCGAAGGGCCCGGATGTGGTGCGTGGCGCGCTCGCTGGCCCGCTCTGCTCCGGCACGGTGGCCGCGCCAGACCAGGAGCCGCCGGCGGTGATCGTCGTTAACCCGCCCGAGACGCGCATCGTGATCGAGGGTGGCGTCAACGTCCTGGTGGTCGTCTTCACGATCGACAACACGGGCGGCGACGCGCGCGGCATGCTGCTGACGATTGAGCTCGACGATGACGATCTGGATCTGATGGATCTGGTTTATCTCGAGCGCATTGGCTACATCAAAGAGCGCGGCAATGGCAAGATCGTGATCGGCCTCGGGCAGAACAATGAGATGCGCCGCGACCACCCGGTGAAGTTGCAGATCAAGTTCAAGGGCAAGCGCCGCGACGAGATCCGAACGTCGATCCGCTATTCGGTCGCCTACAATCACAGCGGTGGCAACGTCGTCACCACGCCGATTATCGTGCCGGTGGTGCTGGTGCCAGTGGTGCCGGTGGTGCCGGTGGTGCCGGTGGTCGTCGCGCCGGTGCGCCTGACGGTAGCGCAGATCGATGTTCGCTTCCGCGGGCGCTGGAACGGCGGCGGGCTGCGCGTCTATGGCCTGCCACTCACGCAGCCGACGCCGCTGCGCAGCGGCGTGATTGTGCAATACTTCGAGCGGGCGCGCTTCGAGTATCATCCTGAGCTCGCCGGGACGCCAAACGAGATTCTGCTCGGCCTGCTGGGCGTCGAGCTGGTCGGTATTCAATCACCACAGCCGCCGCCCACATCGACGGTGGATCTGCGGTGGTACTTCACCCCGACCGGCCACGTCGTCGCGACACCCTTCCGCAGCTTCTGGCAGGCGCGCGGCGGACTGCTGGCCTTCGGCTACCCGATCGGCGTGGCCTTCGTGGACACAAATGGTCGGCTGGTGCAGTACTTCGAGCGCACCCGGCTGGAAATTCACCCCGAGCGGGAGGGGACTGAGTATGTGGTGCAGCTCGGCTTGCTGGGTGAGGAGCTGTTCATCACACGCGGCGGATTAGATTCGCGCGAGTAAACCGCGGCGCGCCCGGAGCTGCGCTACCGAGTACACGCGCCGCCACGCACACGCGTGGCGGCGCCGCCCTGTGTATTGCTGGCGCACCGCAAGCGTATGGTGCGTTCAGGAATCGGTCTGAAACGGTAGGCTGAGACCCGCGCGGTCGGCTACCTCCTGGATCGCGGCAAGCGCTGCACGCATCGTTTTTGGTGAGATTGTACGATTGCCCCGTGCCTGAAGGATCTGCCGCTGGAGTGTGCCAAGCGTCTGGGTAGCAGCTGCGGTATCGCCTGCGGCGAGCGCGCGTTCGGCGGCGTCAATTCCGGCGCGCAGCTCGGCGTCGGCACTCGCGCCAAGGATCGTGCGCAGCTGGCTCAGTACACCTGCGGCAGGTGCGCCCGTGGCAGCTGCTGTGGGCAGCAGTGTTGCGGCGGGTGCGGGTGTATCCAAAACCGGCGCGGTGGTGGCGGCGTCGCTGCTGGAGGATGCCGGCGCGCGCGCGCCCCACCAGACCAGCATCATGCCACCGAGCAGAATCGCAGCGAGCGCCACCGCGAGCCCCGCCCGCAAATCCCTGCGGCGGGCAGGCGCTCGTGCAGGCTGCGGCAGAGCCACTACCGGGGCAGGCGCGCGCGGCACCGGGGGCGCAGCGATCGGGTGCGCGGCGGGTGCCAGCGCCACGGCGGCTGCATGGGGTGGCTGCCAGGCGGTCGTGGGCACGGAGTGAATGTCGGCGGGTGGTGCAGACAATGCGCGCTGCCCGGGCCAGGCCTGCTCGAGCGCACGCGCCAGGTCGCCTGCTGTCGCATAGCGGTCGTCCGGCTGCTTCGCCAGCGCGCGCTGCACCACGATCTCCACCGCCGGCGAGATACTCGCGCGGAGTGACTGGAGCGGTGGCGGCGGCTCCTGCAGGTGCTTCAGGATAACTGCTAATGGTGTCGGCGCATCAAACGGCGGGCGACCGCCGATCAGTTCGTACAGTACCACGCCGAGCGCGTAGATATCGCTCGCCGGCGTCAGCGGCTCACCGCGCGCCTGCTCCGGCGACACATACACCGGCGTGCCGAGCACCACGCCTGTTTGCGTCTGTGTGCCATCGCCGAGCATGGTCTTCGCGATGCCGAAATCGGTCAGCACGAGCGCATCGTCAGCGTTGTACAGCGCGTTGCTCGGTTTGACATCGCGGTGAATGATACCAGCGGCGTGGGCAGCGTCGAGCGCCGCAGCGAGCTGCTGCAGCACCGCGACGATCTCCCGGCGCGGCATCGGCTGCCCGCGCGCGCCAAAGGCTGCGATTTGCGCGTCGAGCGTCGGCCCGGGCAAAAGTTCCTGAACCATATAATGCACATGATCCACCTGACCGAAGTCGTAGACCTGGACGATATTGGGATGACGCAGGCGGGCGATCAGGCGCGCCTCCTGGCGGAAACGCTCGGCGAAGCCCGGCTGAATCGCCACATCATTAGATAGGACTTTCAGGGCGACCAGCCGCTGGAGGTTGTGATCAAAGGCGCGGTAGACGGTTGCCATGCCGCCGCTGCCGATCACCGCCTGCACCTCGTAAGCGCCGAGGCGCGCCCCAAGAATGGTCGATGGGGTGAGCATCATGGCACCCATCTCAGAATGTGTCTGCTCGTCCAGCGCATCATTGTACTCCTCGTGTGCATCGTTTAGCTATCTTTATCTTTATCTTTGTCCTCGTCTTTGTCTTTATCTTTGTCTTTGTCTTTGTCCTCGTCTACGTCATCAGACACCTGGATGTTATAGGTGTTCGCGATAGCTGCAATAGCATCGAGCACCTGTTGACCAAAGGCCGCATCGATCGTGCCCGCACCTACCTGCTCACGCGTTTTCTGCTGCATGTCGCGCAGTCGGTCGCGCAGGTTGGCGGCTTTGTCATCGGCCACAGCCTCCTCGGCCGCGCGCAATTGCTCTAGCAAAAACGTACCGTCCGCGCGTTGCACGTGTCGATCGGCGATACCCGCTTCGATCAGCGCGCGCAGCCCAGCGAAGGCGGTCGCTGGTGCTGGTGGCACCGGTGGTACTGTCGGCGCTGTCGGCGGCGCACTGGTGGAAGCTGCGGTTGGCGGCAGCGCGGCGGTTGGCACGAGTGGCGGCTCGGTTGTCGGCGCAGGGGTGGTCACCGTGATCGCGCGTGCCAGTAGTGACCCGTCATCGCGCAGTACGGCGCGCACGGTGGCGTCTGCGCCAACCACGGGTGTGCCGCTGATAACCGTTGCGGCGTCAATCACCACCAGCAGATCGGCGACGACCCACCCATCCGGCGCGATTTGCTGGATCGGCCCACTGAGCGTGAACGACTCAACGGGCGGTGCGGTCGGGATGGCGGTGGTCACTGGTGCGATCGCCTGGATCACGGCCCGCACTGCGGCGAGCGCCCCGGCGCCGAGCACCAGCGCCAGCACTACTGCCAGCCCGATCGCGGCCAGGCGTCGGGCGGGCGGGCGCAACGGGCTGCGGAAGCCAGCGCGCGGTGGAGCTGTGCGTACGGGACTCGATGCTGCAGCGGGAGCGCTCCCCGTCCGGGAGATCGCGACCTGGCTGCGGAGCCGCGACTGGATCGCCGCGCGCGACGGCGCTGGCATAGCCGGCCCGGCCTGCTGCTGCAACCGAACCGCAGTGCGCAGCGGACCCTCGATCGCGGTTCGGTCGGTTGGAAAGGCTGCCAGACACTCCTCGACGGTCGCACCAGCTTCGAGCCGTGCCAGACAGGAATGCAAGATGTCGGCGTACTGCTCGTCCATACGTTATCTCTGCGGCCCGAGATGCCGCTCCAGCGCGCGCAGGGCGCGCCACTGCATCTGCTTGACCGCGTTCTCATTCTTCCCCAGTATCTGTGCCACTTCACCCGGGCTCTGCCCGGCCACAAAGCGCAGGAGCAGGACGTGGCGCTGCTCCTCGGTCAGTTGTTCCAGCGCACCACGCACCACCTCGGCGTCCAGCCGATCCGCGAGCCGGATCGTCGGGTCGGTGATCGGCCGCGCCACGCGCTCCAGATCGTCCACCTCGACCATCCGCCGGTCACGTTTGAGCGTGTTGATCGCGACATTGTGTGCGATGCGGTAGAGCCAGGACTTGAAGGGCACGCCGGTATAGGTGAAGGTGGCGATATGCTCCAGCATGCGCAGGTAGGTATCACCGATGATATCCTCACACAGCGCGTGGCTATCCGTGAGGCGGTACACATAGCGATAGAGCGCGTCGCCGTAGCGCGATACCACCTCGTCATAGGCAGCATCGTCATAAGCTTTGAGCCGCTCCACCAGCTCAGCATCGGTCACTGGTTACACCTGACTCACACGTTGTCCCACCCTCACGGGGAAGCACATGCGCTATCGGCTCTAGAACAGCCCTGAAGAAATCTGGTTACGGCATGCGCCGACACAACTGAGGCATGGTATCGGCGCACACCTGGGCCACCGAAGGGCGCGGCAAGTACACTGAGTATACCAGACGATTAGGCGTGCTGATGTGCGTGGGTGTGACGGAGATCCTGCACCGCACCCGTACGGTTGCACGATCAAACAGCCAACCAGATTACGGGTCTTCGGGCAGCGGATTGAGCATATAGCCCTTGCCGCGAACGTTCAAGATGTAGCGCGGCTGGGCTGGATCTGTTTCGAGCTTCTGGCGCAGATTACGAATATGTGGTTTGACCAGGTCGCTCGCCTCCTGCGCATCGAGATCGTGACCCTGCGCCGCGTGTACCAGCGTACGATACCCAACCAGCGTACCAGCCTGCGCCGCCAGACAGAGCAACAAACGAAATTCGACCGGTGTCAGCAGCAGCGTCTGGCCCCGCAAACGCGCCGTCTGCTGCCAGGTATCGAGCTGGAGACCGCCGAGCACAAGAGTACGTGACACGGACGCAGGGTCGGTGGTATGCCCGGCGAGCTCAGCCGCTGCATTGCCGATCAGATCGAGCAGACCGCGCTGGCGTTGTGCGGCTGCCCGCGCACGCAAACCATCCCCGACACGCGCAACGACATGGGCCGGCTCGCTGGTCTTCAAAATGTAATCGAAGATCCCGTAGTGGATGCCATCGATCGCACTCTGGAGCGAACCGTGGCCGGTGAGCACGATGATCGCGAGATCGGGTTGCACGCTGCGTGCTGCGGCTATCACCTGCATACCATCAATTTCGGGCATCTTGAGGTCGATCAGCAGTAAGGCGCACGGCTGCTGCGCGAGTACCTCCAGCCCCGCTGCGCCGCTCTCGGCGGCGATCACGGTGTACCCCGCACGGCGCAGCAGCGCCGTCAGCGTCAGGCGAATGTTGGCTTCATCGTCGACGACCAGGATTGTCTCGGCCAGCGTCATTGTTGCACCGCCGGAGGTGCCTGCGTGGCACGGAGAGCCTCGGGTACCGCTTCGCGTGGCAAGATGACACGAAAAGTTGTGCCGACACCAATGGTACTCTCGACATCGATCTGACCGCCGTGCTGCGTCACGATATACGCGCTGATCGAAAGACCGAGACCGGTGCCATTTGGCTTACTGGTGAAAAAGGGCTCGAACAATTGTGCCCGGATGTCGGCGGGAATGCCATACCCGGTATCACTGATCTCGACGACCACCGTGCTGCTGCCCGCCGCAGCGCGGACGGTGAGCGTGCCGCTATCAGGCATGGCCTCGACCGCATTGATCATCACATTCAAAAACACCTGGCGCAACTGATCGGCATCACCATAGACCGTTGGCAACGCGGGATCGATGACCATGACGATTTCGATCGCCTGCTGCCGGGCGCGCAACACAACCAGCGTGAGCGTCCGGTCGAGCACCAGCCGCAGATCGACCGCACTGCGCTGACCGACGGTCGGACGATAGAATTCGCGCATGCGCTCGATGATTATCGCGATGCGGCCGAGTTCTTCGCGCGCAATCGTGAGAAAGGTTTGATCGTGCAGCCCAGATGCCAGCGATTGTTCGAGCAGATCCAGACAGTTGCGCGCGGCAAACAACGGATTGGCGATCTCGTGGGCGATTGCCGCCGAGAGTTGCCCGATCGCGGCCAATCGTGCGGCCTGCAACACGGCTGCTTCGGCGGCGTTGAGCCGTGCTGCGAGCGCGTCCGTCGTCTGCCGATGCGCGGTACTATCGCGGATGACCGCCGTCACCAGCAGATCGTCGTTCGTGTGGGTCGCACTCAGGCTGACTTCGACCGGCAGCATACTGCCATCCTTGCGCCGCGCCACGAGTTGCAACCCGCTCCCCATCGGTCGGGTATGCGGCGAACGCGCATACTGCGCGCGCAGACCGGCGTGGCGGGCGCGCACCGTATCGGGCAGCAAGTCATCGACCAGCATCCCCAGCAAGGTTGCCTGATCATAGCCAAACAGCTGCTCGGCCAGCGTATTCGCCACGACAATCCGACCGGCCAGATTGACGATTACAATCGCATCGGGGGCCGCCGCGAGTAATGCGCGAAACGTGAGTTCATCCATGCCACATTCCTTTCGCCGCCGTGCGCCAAGCCGTTATGCCGCCGGGCTGCGGCTTCCGGCCCACCCGTGCCACCCGCCCGCGCATCGGCCAGACAATCCGCTGGTCAGTTTGGATCACACCCGGCAACGCCCGGCAGCTTCGCGAGCTATGTAACGCGGGCGAGCAACTGCTGCAACCGCGCGACGCTGGCTTCCCAGCCCCAGTTGTCGATCGCGTACTGACGCGGCTGGTAGTCTGCATGGTGGTCGAGCAGCGTTTCGATCGCGGTGTGCAACGCATCGGGTGCAGCGATCATGCCGGTCGTCGGTGTGATAAACCGTAATCCGCAGCACAACTGCGCGTTGGCGAGCACGGGCAGCCCGGCCAACATGTATTCGGTGAGGATCGCCGGGCAGCCATCATCGACACTGGCGACGATGCCGACGCGGGCGCGGTTCATCAGGGCGTTGACCTCGGCGTACGAGACACCTGGTGGGCCGACGAAGTCGACATCGATGCTCAGATCGCTGGCCATGCGCCGCAGGTCATCGCCCAGCTCACCGTAGCCGCACACACACAGGCAGCGCACGCGCCGGGTGCAGCGCGCCAGCCCCTGAAACAGGATATCGTGGCGCTTGTACGGCTGGGCGGCAGCTACGTACACGACGTCGTACTCTTTGTCCACCCCGAGCGGCCGGAAGGTCTCGTGATCGGCAAACTCAGGGCCGATGGTGAGCAACTCGCAGGCGGTATCGGGGTGGCGCGCGCGCACCGCCTCACGCTGCCACTCGGCACCGACCAGGATCAGGTCGAAATGGCGGCTACATGCGGCGGGGACGCGCAGCGGTGGCGCGTCGATCGAGTAATAGATGATGGTGCTCGCGCGGCACGCAGCCAGGATCGCCTCGCTGACGCCCAGCCCCCACACGCACAGGATCTGCGGCGCGCCGTGGGTCTGGATGAACGCCAGCATATCGTCCGAATGCAGCGGTGCGGTCTCATCGTGGATATGAAACTGGCGCGCGCCAAACAGCGGCTGC
>JAYUYF010000858.1:0-2342 GCA_043752605.1 Roseiflexaceae bacterium | reverse complement strand
CACCTTTATAGTGGCCGTACACCTCGGCCCACTCGATCAGCTCATCATCGGCGATCAGCTCTTCGAAACGCGCGCGGCTGACAAAATGATAATCGCGGCCATCCTGCTCGGCCGGGCGGATAGGCCGACTCGTCGCGGTGACGACAAAATGAAACGTCACACCACGCTCCTGCAGACGCTGCAAGACCGAGTCTTTGCCGACGCCCGAAGGCCCCGAGATGACAACCAGCAGCGCCGGGGGGTGCCCACCAGCGATCTGGGGATTTCGTTCCATCGTTTGCATCACCTGCGTGGTATACTTTCGCTCAGTTGTGCGGCCACCGGTGCCGCAGATGTGCAGGATATACTATGGCTATTGATACGCTTGCGGTCACCGCGCTGGCTGCCGAATTGCGCGTGGCATTGCTCGGCGGGCGGATCCAGCGCGTCGCACAGCCCGGCACACTGTCGCTTGCGCTCGAAATTTATGCAAACCGCCAGCGCCACCACCTGCTGCTCTCGGCGCATCCGCAGCACGCGCGTGCGCAGCTATGCCCCACCCGGCCGACACGCGGCGTCGATGTCGCATCGCCGCTGCTGCTGCTGCTCCGCAAGCACGTGCTCCGCGGCCGGATTATTGCGGTCGAGCAGCCCGATCTTGAACGTATTCTTGTGCTCAGTATAGCGAAACGTGTCGTCTTCCGCAACACCGATGACGCCGAAGACGCCGAGTTGCCCGATCCCGCCGATGATGAGGAGCCAGATCTGACCGATGAGGACGATGGCGCGCTCGACATGGCCATCGCGGGTGAAGTGCTGCGCTACGAATTGATCGTCGAGATTATGGAGCAACGCAGCAATATTATGCTGGTCAACGATGACAATATTATCCTCGAAAGCGTACGCCGTGTGCCGCCGCACGTGAGCCGCCGCCCGGTCATGCCGCGCGGACCGTACGAATCACCACCGCCACAAAACAAACGCGACCCGCGCCAGGCCACGGCTGCCGGGCTGCGCACGATGCTCGATACCGCGACGGGCGACACTGCACGCGCGATCGTGAGCACCTACCGCGGTGTCGCGCCGCTCGCCGCACGCGAGGTGCTCTTCCGCGCTACCGGGCTCACGGCCGCGCCACTGGCCGCTGACCTGCCGTGGGAGCCACTGGCGGCGGCGTTGCGCGATCTGTACGCGGCCGCACCCGCACCATCGCTCGTGCCCGGCGACCCGCTGCCGACGGTATTTGCCGCCTACACGCTGACGCACCAGCCGGATGCGGTGCCGGTGGCATCGATCAGCGCCGCGATCGAACGGTTTTACGCGCCGCGCGAGCAGGTGTCTTCGCACGCGCAGCGCCGTGATGCGCTACGCACCGCGATCGCCGCAACGCGGGCGCGGATCACGCGCCGCCGCGATGCACTGCGTGGCGAGCTCGAACAGGTGGCCGCGCTCGAACGGCTGCGCTGGGAGGGTGAGATGATCTTTGCCTACATGCATACGCTGGCCCCCGGCCAGCACACGCTGATGGTGGAGGATACGACGATCACGCTCGATCCAAAGCGCACGCCGGTCGAGTGTGCCCAGGATCGGTTCCGCGCCTACGACAAAGCCAAAGGCGCGGCAGCCGAGGTGCCCGGCCGCATCGAAGACGCGGAGGTGCAGCTGGCGGGCATCGACGAGATTGTGGCGCTGCTGGGTATGGCCGACGAGTACGACGCGATCGAGATCGTGGCGCGCGAGGCGCAGGATGCTGGCTGGCTGCCCACGGGTGTGACCGCCCGCGATCGTGGCGCGCGCACCAGCGGCCCGCTGCGCGTGGCCGCCACAGGGGGCTGGACGATCTACGTGGGGCGGACGGCGAAGCAGAATCAGGAGACGACGTTTACGCTCGGTAGCTCGGATGATATGTGGCTGCACGTGCGCAATGTACCTGGCTCGCACGTGATCATCAAGAGTGGTGGGCGCCCGGTACCGGATGAAGTCTTGCAGGAGGCTGCGAGCTATGCGGCCTATTTTAGCCCGCTGCGCAATGAGCCAGCGGTCGATATCGAAGTCGCGCCGCGTCATCAGGTGCGGCGGGTTCGTGGTGGGCCACCCGGGCTGGTGACCTACACCGCCGAACGCACGCTGCGTGTTGCGCCGCGTGCGCCCGCCGCCGCTCCGGTGACCGCGCGCGCGAGCGTGCAGCAGCCCCGGCGTGGCCGCTACAGCGATTCTCCAAAAGGTTGACCCCGTACGCTATTGCGCTCCCCCTCTCCAATTCGGAGAGGGGCCGGGGTGAGGATCGCACGGGCCAAACTATCAGGGATTTGATCTACAGCGAATCTCAGAACGGTTGAACCCGTCGACAATTGCGCTCCCCC
>JAYUYF010000857.1:0-2344 GCA_043752605.1 Roseiflexaceae bacterium | reverse complement strand
TGATGGGCCAGATCACCGACCGCGCGTTCATCCAGATCCGGACGCTCAACGAGAGCAAGGGCGTGGCGGTGCAGGCGCTGCGCGCGCAGGCCGACAAGCGGCTGTACGCGCGGTTGATGAAAGAAGCGCTCGAACGCACGCCAAATCTGGATCTGCGCCAGGCGATGGTCGAACGAATCGTGCCGCTCGCCGATGCCGAAGACGGCGCGCGCTTCGCCCTCGTCACGCATACCGGCTGGCAGTACCGCGCGCGCACGCTGGTACTCACCACCGGCACGTTTTTGCGCGGCCGCGCCGTTACGGGCACTGCGGTGTGGGAGGCCGGCCGCGCGGGCGAGGCACCCGCGCGCGCGCTGGCCGAGGATCTCGGCGGGCTGGGCTTCCCGCTGGTGCGGCTGAAGACGGGTACGCCGCCGCGTATCGATGCGCGCACGGTCGATTTCACCCAGAGCGACGTGCAATACGGCAGTAGCGAACCGGCCTCTTTTGGTCACTACGCCGACGGCGAGATGCCAACGCCCGGCTACAGCGGCCCGCCCGCGTCGGTCTACCCGCAGGTGCGGCAGGGCGAATGGCGCGACCAGTTGCCGTGCTACCTCGTGCATACGTCGCCCGCATTCCACGAAATTGTGCGCACCAATCTGGATCGTGCGCCGTTGTTCAGCGGCGTGATCGAAGGCATTGGGCCGCGCTACTGCCCGTCGATCGAAGACAAGATCGTACGCTTTGCCGATAAAGAGCGCCACGGTATGTTTCTCGAGCCCGAAGGCTGGGAGACGAGCGAAATGTACGTGCAGGGCTGTAATACCTCGCTCCCCGAGGACGTGCAGTGGGCGATGCTCCGCAGCGTGCCGGCACTGGCACACGTGGAACTGATGCGCAGCGGCTATGCGATCGAATACGATGCGGTGGCGAGCGGCGAGATCAGCGCCGATCTGGCGGCGAAGCGGCTGCCGGGGCTGTACCTGGCCGGCCAGATCAACGGCACCACTGGCTACGAAGAGGCGGCGGCGCAGGGGTTGATGGCCGGGATCAATGCCGCGCGCGCGGTGCAGGGCGCGGATCCAGTGCTGCTCGGGCGCGAGCAGGCGTATATTGGCGTACTGCTCGATGACCTGACGACGCGCGAGATCCGCGAGCCGTACCGCATGTTCACCAGCCGCGCTGAACACCGCCTGCTGCTGCGCAGCGACAATGCCGACATGCGGCTCACACCACTGGCGGCCGAACTGGGGATGGTCGAATCCGCGCGCGCGCAGGCCGTCGCACAGCGCGCCGCCGCGATCGCGGATCTCCAGCAGCAACTGGCGGGCTGGCGCGTGTTTCCTTCGGCGGGCACCAACGCGCGGCTTGGCGCGCAGGGCCTGGCAGCGCTCGGCGAAGAAGCCACAGCGGAGACGCTGCTGCGCCGCCCGGAGACCAGCTACACTCAGTTGCAGGCGGCGCTCGATTTGCCACCCGCCAGCGATCTGGTGGCCGCGCAGGTGACGATCGCGGTGCGCTACGCGGGGTATCTTGCCCGCCAGCAGCGCGAGGTAGCGCGCATGCGTAGCATGCACACGCGCCGCATTCCCGCAGGCTTCGATTACGCTGCAGTGCGTGGACTGCGCAACGAAGCGCGCCAGGTGTTGCAGCGCTTCACACCCGCCACGGTGGGGCAGGCAGGGCGGCTGGCGGGGGTCAACCCGGCCGATCTGGCGGTGCTGGTGGTGGCGCTGGAGCGGATGGGGCGGACGCACGAAACGGAAGAAGCTCATCACAAAGGCACCGAGACCACAAGGATGAGCACGTAGTAGCACTGGCGTGGCTCGCAGCGTGGAACACGTTCACCACAAAGGCACCGAGACCACAAAGCAGCACGCATCCCGCAGATAGATTGCGCGAACCTGGAGCGGGGAACCGTCCTCCCTCACCCCGACCCCGCTCCCACCCTGGGGGGCGCGGCAATATCGACGCCTCGTTGTATCGCTGAGCGATACTCACTGCGGGTGCAACCACGCTACACTCTTCCATAAGACCGCTTACGGAGGGGAGTTGCGATGCCACACGCCCGAAAAAAGATTGCCTACGGCACGTTGAGCATGGTGGCCGGTGGGGTGCTGCTGTATTTCGGCTACTGCTGGGGCTGGTGGCTGCGCGACAACCTGCTCGCCCAATCACTGTTCCAGTGCAATTGCCCGGCGGCCAGCGAAGCCGTGCGCTATGCGCCGTTCCGCCTGGTGGCCTCGGGGTGCAACGACCCATTGGTGCGTGTCTCACCGTCGGGCACGCACCTCCTCATCACTGAGCGCGCCGCACGCCCACCAGTGACCAGGTTGGTCGATGTCGTTAGTGGATCGCGAAC
>JAYUYF010000856.1:0-2344 GCA_043752605.1 Roseiflexaceae bacterium | reverse complement strand
ACCGGCTGGTGGGTGAAGCCTCAGGCAACGCGACGCTGACACAGCTTGTGGTGCGCAACGAAGAGCGCACCGACATGCACCTGATCGCGTCTGGTGTCGCGCTCAACGCGGCCAACATGCGTGCTTCGAACCGCGAGCACGGCGCGATTTTACAGGCGATCCGCGCACGCGATACCGAGGCGGCCGCGCGGCTGACGATCTACCACGCCCAATCGCTGCGCGACCGCTTCGCCGCACTATTTGCACCCGAGCAGGAGGGAGCCGACGATGCCATCTTTGGCGGGCGCTGAGGCGCTGTATTCAAACGCCACGCTGACCGAGCGCGCCGCGCGCGTCATTCCGGGCGGCGTCAATTCGGGCAATCGCCGCATGCCGTGGCCGATCGCGATCATCGGCGCGCAGGGGGCGTATTTTACCGATGCCGATCGATGCGAATACCTGGATTACCACGCGGCATTTGGCCCGCTGATCCTGGGCCACAATCACCCACAGGTCAATGCCGCCGTGCGCGCGGTGCTCGAACAGATCGATATCGTCGGCCTGGGCGTGACCGATATCGAGGTGGTGCTGGCCGAGCGGATCTGCCACCACGTGCCGAGCGCCGAGCGTGTATTGCTCACCAATTCGGGGAGTGAGGCGACCTACGCGGCATTGCGGCTGGCGCGCGCGGTCACCGGCCGCTCGTCGATCATCAAATTCCAGGGCACCTATCACGGCTGGCACGATGCGGTCGCGATGAATGTAATCAGCCCGCCCGAGAAGATCGGCCACAAGGATCCGCTCTCGCTCGGTATGCTGCAAGAGGTGGTGGATCACACGCTGGTGCTGCCCTTCAACGATATCGAGGCGATCGAAGAGACGTTGGCGCGCGATAGCGAGCGGATCGCCGCTGTGCTGGTCGAGATCGTGCCGCACAACATCGGCTGCGTCATCCCGCGCCCCGAGTGGCTGGTCACGTTGCGCCGCCTGTGTACGGCACACGGTGTACTGCTCATTTTTGATGAAGTGATCACCGGCTTCCGCCACGATCTGGGCGGCTACCAGAAGCTCTGTGGTGTGACACCCGACCTCAGTACCTTCGCCAAGGCGATCGCCAATGGCTTCCCGCTGGCCGCGCTCGTCGGCCGTGCACAGTACATGGATCGCTTTGGGCCGGGTGGCGGCGTCGTGTTTGCGGGCACCTACAATGGCCACCCGGTGGGCGTCGCGGCTGCACTGGCGACGCTGGATGCGCTCGAAGATGGTAGCGTACACGCGCACTGCTTCCGGCTCGCGCAGCGCGCCGCCGATGGCATTGCACAGATAGCGCAGGAGCTTGGCGTGCCGATGACGATGACGCGCCTGGGCTCGGTGTTTGTGCCGTACTTCTTCGATGGCCCGACGACCTGTTTTGAGGATCTGCTGGCAAACGACACCGCGCGCGATGTTGCGTTTCGGCGCGGCATGTGCGCGCACGGCATCTTTATGCTGCCGGTGGCGATGAAGCGCAACCACGTGAGCGCCGCACATACCGATGCCGATATCGACCGCACGATCGAGACCGCGCGCGCGGTGCTGCGGAGCCTGTGATGCGTGGCCTGCGCGACAAAGGGGTGTTGATCGCGGGTGCCGGGCGCGGCCTCGGGCGCGCCGCCGCCGAGCGCTTACTTGAGGAAGGCGCGCGGGTCTTTATCTGCGCGATCGAAGCCGACGAAGTCGCGGCGACGGTCGCCGAGTTGCGCGCCCTGGGGCAGATCGACGGTATCGCGTGCGATGTCAGCCAGGCGGCTGATGTCGAGCAGTTGATCAGCGCAGCGCTGGCGGCACTGGGCGGCATCGATGTGCTGTGCAACAACGCCGGGATCGCCTGGGAGGAGCCGTTTCTCGAGATTACGCCCGCGCACTGGGATCAGATTATGGCCGTCAACCTGCGCGGCATGTTTCTGGTCGGGCAGGCGGTGGCGCGCCACATGGTCGCACGCGGGCGCGGCGGCGCGATCGTCAATATGGCATCGAAGAACGGGATCGACGCCGAGGTGAAGTACAGCCACTACAACGCCAGCAAGGGCGGTGTGGTGTTGCTCACCAAGACGATGGCGCTCGAACTCGGCCAGTACGGCATTCGTGTCAACGCGTTATGTCCGGGGTATATCGTCACACCGATGTCACAGGCGATCGACCCCCCCGCGTTTGTCGAACATTATGCGAAGACCTACATCCCGCTCGGGCGGGTGGGCCGGATGGACGAGGTTGCGGCGGCGTATGCGTTCCTGGCGTCAGACGAAGCATCGTTTATCAGCGGCACGACATTGCTGGTGGACGGCGGGCACCTGGCGCAGTAGGGTGTTAACCTCACCCCCGCCGC
>JAYUYF010000855.1:0-6001 GCA_043752605.1 Roseiflexaceae bacterium | reverse complement strand
CGCCGCGCCGCCCAATCGCGCCGTAGCAGCGCGTAAATCGCCGTATCGGTGAGCCGTTGATCGGCGGGCGAGAAATAATTCTCGCGGAAGTAGCCTTCCTGCACAAAGCCGCATTTTTCCAGCACGCGCCGCGAACCGGTGTTGGCAGGGTCGATCTGCGCTTCGACGCTGTGCAATTCCATGGTATCAAAGCCAAAGCCGAGCACCACGCGCAACACCTCGGGCATTACGCCGCGCCCCCACCAGGCCGGGTCAAGATCGTAGCCGATCTCGGCGCGTTCGTGGATCGGCATGATCCGCCAGAAACCGCACGAGCCGATGTACGCATCGTCGGCGGTGATCATCCAGCGGATGCCCTCGTGCTCGGCGAAGGCCGCGATCTGGCGTTCGAGGCGTTGCTCGGCAGCCTGCAGCGTGGTCAGCGGCAGCTCGCCAAAATAGCGCATGACGCGTGGATCGCCCATAATGCGCAAGACTGCGGGCGCATCATCGAAAGTCGCAGCACGTAGGACAAAGCGTTCGGTGTGCAGTACGGGGAAGCTAGCAAATGCGCCGGTGAGATCGAGCATCGTTCCTCAGGAAAAAATCTGACCGACGGCGACCCGCAGCGCCGGTTGTTCGACAACAATCGTATCGTCGTATTCAAAAAGTGTCTTGACACGATATTTGCCGTTGCGCGGCTCGCGATACTGCTCGACAACCAATGCACTCACATCGACAAGCCAGACTTCGGCGATATTTGCGAGCGCATAGCGCGGCAGCTTCTCGTCGCGGTCAAAACTGATCGATGTGTCGGCGACCTCGATCAGCAGGACGATATCATCAGCTACCGGATGCCCGCTGGCATAATCATCATCACGCTGGTGCAAAATCATCAAATCTGGCTGCGGCTGGCTGTAGTCGTTGAGCTGGATGGGATTTTGCACACTCAGCATCATATCGGCAGAAATGTGTTGACCGAGCAAACGGGTAAGCCGATTCACAATTGCAGCGTGGAGCGAGCCAATCGGGCTCATCGTACGCACTTCTCCATCAATCAATTCCACCCGATCTTCTTCCGTCAGGATGCCGCTGGCGCGCATGCGCGCAAAATCTGCCGTCGTAAACTGGTGACGCTCCATAATAATAGTCATGGCAACCTCCACGAGATGTTCTTCCAATAGTATACCCTATGCTTCAATGCTGCCTCTCGTCGCTCACCCCACCTTCCGCAGCACGGCATCGCGCAGCAGCAGTAACGCTGGCACTCGCAGCGCGGCACAAAGCCCGAGATACAACGCACCCGCCCCGCCAAACGCCAGCGCCACGCGCACAATCGCGGGCAGCCCGACGCTCGACTGCGCGATACCGTACGCCACCAGCCCGGCCAGCAGCGCCGCGACGCCACACTTCGCCAGCGTCTCGCCGACCTGTTGCCCACGCAGCCGCACCACGCCGCGCGCGAGGACAAACAAGATCACCAGATGGCCAACCCACTGCACGCTGTTGGCGATGATCAGCGCATCTAGCCCCGCAACCCCGAGCTGCGGCAAGCCGAGCGCAGCCACAGCATAGCAGCCGACCGCCGCGCCCTGTACCAGATTTGGTGTCAGTGTGCGGCCGCGCGCGTAGAACGCAAAGAGCAGCATCTGGTCAAAGGCCGCCGCCGGTAGCCCGGGCAGATACAGCAGCAACGCGTGCGCCACACCCGCTGTATCTTGTGCTGAAAAAGCGCGCCGCTCGAAGATCAACGCCACCAGCGCCTCACCCGCGCCGGCCAGCAGCGCAGTAGCGGGCAAAATCAGCAGTGCCACGACGTTGATTCCGCTCGCCAGCACGCCGCCAAACGCCCCATCCTCACCCGCAGCGGCGTGGCGTGCCAGCGTGGGCAGCACCGCAAAGCTCACCGCCGCAGCCACCAGGCCGAGCGGCAGCTGGATGAGGGTAGTTGCATAGCGCATCGTTGGGAGGGCAGCCGCGTCGAGCCGCGAGGCCAGATTACGATCGAGTACGATCCCCGCCACCGCAAAGCTGATACCAAGCGCCACTGGCGCATACAACCATACTATACGCCGTAGCTCGGGCTGGCGCAGATCAATCGTGAAAGAGAATGTACGTGCCGGTGCAAGACCGGGGAGCTGGAGCAGTACCTGGAGCAGCGCCCCCAGCACCACGCCCACGGCCAGTGCTAGTGGCCCCAGCCAGGGTGTGAGCAGCAGCGCGCCCACGATAATCCCGGCGTTGTAGGCGCTGGTGGTGAATGCGGGCAACAGAAATCGCCGCCGCGCCTGGAGTGCCGCCGTGATAATCCCCGAGAGCGCCAGCGCCAGCACGGCGGGGAGCATCCAGCGTACCATCGTGATCGTCAGGTCGCGCAGGTCGGGGGCAAAACCGCCCGCCAGTAGCCGCGTCGCCGGTTCGGCCTGCCAGATCAACAGGACGACGACGAGCGCGACGGTGGGCAGCAAGACGGCCGCCACCGCGCGCACCAGCGCCCAAAACTCCGCCTCGTCACGCGCGGCGGCGGCGGCGAAGACCGGGATCAGCGCGGCGCTCAGCGCACCGTTCACTAGCAGATCATAAACAATCGTGGGAATAGCAGATGCGGCGGTGAACGCCGCGACCTCGGCACCACGGCCAAACTGGCCGGCGATCACCGCCTCGCGCAGCAGCCCGACGCCACGCGAGAGCAAGTTGCCTGCCGCGATCAGCAGCGCCGCCAGCGCGATGCCGCCGGGGGCTGTGACGCGGCGAAGAAACCGCTGCACTTCTGAAGGGCTATTCGGAGGGTAAACCGGCGGCGGCCGTCATCTGATCGACGAGCTCGCGCACAGCGACAGGGTCTGCGGTGAAGCGGCTCGGATCCGACTGCACGATGATCCGTTTGGCATCGATCGCGTAGCTCTGCGCATTGGCGAGATCCACACGCGTGCCGACTTCGGCGAGCCGCAACATCTCGTCGCGTGGGATATCGGTGCGGAGCGAATCACGCATCGCGGCGGTGTAGTCATCAAGGCTGGTGATCTGTGCGAGCAAACCTTTGGCGCGCACCTGGTCAAAAATCGCCTTGAGCACCTGCTGCTGACGGCGGTTGCGTCCAAAATCATTGTCGGCGTGACGCGTACGCGCGTATATCAACGCGCGCTCGCCGTCCATTGTCTGGATGCCAGCGTCGAACGCGACCGCCATCGTACGCGTATCGCCCGGGAACGCATCAACCGGATAGCGCGGGTCTTCGAACGCCTGCGGCACATCAATGGTAATCCCGCCGACGATGTCGATCACCTGCTTAAAGCCATCAAAGTTGACCAGCATAAAACGGTGTACCGGCACACCGACGATCTGACTGATTGTCTCTTTCATTAAGGCCGCACCGTAGCCAGGGCCGAGTTGCTTCTCGCCGATACTGTAGGCCGCGTTGAGTTTGTTTTTGCCGTACCCCGGCACATCAACCCACAAATCGCGCGGGAACGAGAGCATACTTGTGCGCTGGGTGCGTGGATTGAGATGCACAAGAATAATTGCATCCGTGCGCGCGATCTCGTCGCCGGGGCGTGCATCGCTGCCGAGAAGCAAAATATTGACCGGCTCATCGCTACCGGGTACGAGCGTCGGAATTGGTGGTACAACCGTAGCGGCGATAGCGCTCACGGGCTGCGGCGTCTCGCCGGGGCTGAGCGTCGGTGCGGTCGTCGGTAGCACGACGCTCGCGACAATCATGGAGTCGACATTATCGACCGCAGTTCTCCATTCCCAGCCGATGCGTACACTGAAGAACGCGATCGTCCCGATGAGGATCAGCGCAGCCATACGCAGGATCGGGTTGGGGGTGTGCCGCACAGGCTCAGGTTGCAACAAGTATCTCCGCTTCGCGCTGGAGCGCTCCAAACGCGCCCGAGCCAGGCTCAGACGCGCCTGCAACACCGCAGGCATTTCATCTACTATACCATATCTTTTTGCACACGACGTATGACAGCCATATGACAGCCAGCTAACCGTTCGGCTGCATCTGAAACGTCAATGTGCCGCCACCTGCGAGCAGACTGTGCGCGATCTCTGCTGCTGCGATTAGCTGGCCTTGCCATAGCACATCTTGTACCAGACCACTGGTGGAGCTATTACCGGGCGCATCGATCGTCAGCATCGCACCATTTTCGAGCGTGATCGTCGCCCGTGCGAACAGTGGGCTGCCGAGCGTGAAGGTTGGTTTGCCAGGGCAGACCGGGTAGAGCCCGAGCGCGCTGAGGATGTACCAGGCCGACATCTCGCCGTTGTCTTCATCGCCCGGCAGCCCGTCGGCTTCGGCACTGTACAGTTCGTCGAGCACACGCCGCACCAGCGCCTGCGTCCGATCGGGTCTTCCCGCATAACTATACAGATATAAGACGTGATGGACAGGCTGGTTTGAGTGAGCGTACTGGCCAAAATCGGCCACCGCCATCTCGGTCATCTCGTGGATCTCGAAGCCGTAGCCACCCACGCCAAACTGTGGCGGCAGATCGAGCATCGTATCAAGTTTGGCGACGAACGCCTCTGCGCCGCCCATTACCTCGATCAAGCCGGGGATGTCGTGTGGTACTTGCCAGCTGTACTGCCAGGCTCCACCTTCGACATAGGCATCGGTATCCCACGCAAGCGGGTCAAACGCCAGCCACGAGCCATCTGCGCGGCGACCGCGCATGAAGCCAACCTCCGCATCGAACGTATTACGGTAATGCTGGCCGCGCGGTTCAAGCTGTGCTGCATCACTGTCTTTGCCAAGCGCCCGTGCGAGTTGTGCCACTGCCCAATCGGTGTAGGCGTACTCCTGCGTACGCGCCGCTGCGTGGTCGAACTGGTCGGCGGGAACATACCCGAGCGCGATAAACGCCTCCTGACCGCGGCGGCCATACAGCCCGTGCGGTTCACCCTCGTACGTGCAGTCGCGCAGCGCCGCCGCGTAAGCGCGTTCGATAGCAAAGCCGGTGACGCCGCGCAGGTAGGCATCCGCGATGATCGCGTCGAGGTGCGTACCGATCATACAGCTACGGTAGCCGGGGCTAGCCCAGGTGGGCAGCCAGCCACCCGCCCCGGCCGCGTTGGTCCAGCCTTCCATGATCTCGGCGAGCTGCGCGGGGTAAAGCAGCGCCAGCAGCGGGTAGACCGTGCGAAACGTATCCCAGAAGCCGTTATCGGTATACAGCACCCCCGGCCGTATGCCGCCGCCATACGGACAGGCGTGAATCACCTGATCGGCTGCATCAATCTCGTGGAGCGCGCGCGGAAACAGCAGGCTGCGGTACAGGCAGGTCGCAAAGGTCTGTTGTTGCGCGGCTGTGGCGCCCGCGATCGTGACCCGGTCGAGCAACGTCTGCCAGGCGCTGGTCGCATCGCTGTGCAACACATCAAAGCTGCCGCTCAGCTCGCGGCGGCGGGTGACTGTGGCCTGTTCGGCGCTGATAAACGATTGCGCGATCTGAAATGTGATCGTCTGCGCGCTGTCTGTGGCGGCAAACAGCAGTTTCACGCCGACACGCTCGCCCGCTGCCATTGGCTCCTGCGCGCCCGCCTGCGTACCGTGGACGATCTGCCAGCCATCGAGCGCAGTATCGGCGACAATATCGTAGTAGCACGCAAAATCGGGCTGGACGCCACCATTGTTTGCGCGGGTGAAGAGCCGCACCTCGCCAAGTGGGGTGATCGTCACACCCGACTCACCCGCAAACGGCTGGAGCAGCAACGCCGGTGCCGTGCCTGCGGGAAAGGTACAGCGCAACAACGCGCCGCGCGCGCTGGGCACCAGCTCGAATGTGATTGCGTAGCGCACCAGCGCCGCGCACAGCCGATCCGGGCGGATCGTAGCCTCGTGCCGCCGATATGCCGAGGCGCGCTCGGTTGCCGCGATCGGCGCATCGACAGGACAAGGGAAGAGCGCGAGGTGACCGTAATCGCCCATCCACGGGCTCGGCTGATGCGTGCAGCGGATGCCCTGCAGTTGCTGTGCATCGTAGTTGAAAAGCCACGGCCCTTCGTCGGTCTGCAA
>JAYUYF010000854.1:0-13540 GCA_043752605.1 Roseiflexaceae bacterium | reverse complement strand
ATATACGCGGCATCGTCGGGCTCGGCGATCGGGCCACCGTGGCACAGCACCAGCACCGCCGGATCGGCCGCCACCGCTGCGGCGTGGATGGCCATGATGCGCGTCACGCAATCATCGAGCGTCAGCGCGGTCTGTGCGCCGATCGCGCCTTTGGTGGTGAGACCCATGTGTGGCACCAGCACATCCGCGCCAGCGCGCACCATGGCCACGGCTCCGGCGGGGTCGAAGACATACGGGCAGGTCAGTAATCCCTGCTGGTGCGCCTCGGCGATCATCGCTACCTCGCGGTCGTAGCCCATACCGGTCTCCTCGAGCCCCTGGCGGAACGTGCCATCGATCAGGCCGACGGTCGGGAAGTTTTGTACACCGCTGAAGCCGATTTCGCGTACCTGGCGCAAGAAGTGTGGCATCATGCGAAACGGGTCGGTGCCGCACACCCCGGCGAGCACCGGCGTGTCGTTGACAACTGGCAGCACTTCGCCCGCCATCTCCATCACGATCGCGTTGGCGTCGCCGTAGGGCATCATGCCCGCCAGCGAGCCACGGCCGGCCATGCGGTACCGCCCCGAGTTGTAGATGATGATCAAATCGACGCCGCCCGCCTCGGCGCATTTGGCCGAGAGCCCGGTGCCCGCGCCCGCGCCGATCACCACACCGCCACCGGCGACGACCGCGCGCAGACGCGCCAGCGCAACATCACGCTCCATGTGCTACCTCCTGAATCATGGCGTGCAGCCGGTCGGCCATCGCCTGCGCGAATGTTGGATCGTTGATATCACTGTCGATCTCGTACCGCTCGACGTGGCTGCCAAGATGTGTGCGGATCGCGCCAAACAGCGCGGCGTCAGCTGCGGCATCGGCGAAGGGCTGCCCGGCGGTCGCGAGCATCGAGACGCCACGCAACGGAACGTACAGCGCCACCGGGCCGCTGGCGGCGTTAAGTTTCTGCGCGATGATCCGTCCCAGTTCGGCGCATTCGTCTGGCGTCGTCCGCATCAGTGTCACGCTGGCATTATGGCGGTACAGGTTGCGCTGCGCGAAGCGCGCAGGTACGCTTGCGAACGCGCCAAAGTTGACCATATCGAGCGCGCCGAGCGAGACGACCTGCGGCGTACCGCGCTGCGCCGCCGCGTCGAGGCGCGTCGGGCCTGCGCCGAGCACCCCACCCACCAGTTCGTCGGCCCATTCGGTGGTGGTGGCATCGAGCACACCCGCGAGCAAGCCACCCGCCACCAGCGCTTCGAGCGCGCGCCCGCCGCTGCCGGTAGCGTGGAACACGAGCACCTCGTAGCCCAGCTGCTCCAGCCGCGCGCGCGCGATGTCGACGCACGGCGTCGTCACGCCAAACATGCTCGCGCCGATCAGCGGCTTGCCCGCTGCGGCGATCGGTGCGCCCGCATAGCCCTGCGCCATCGCTGCAATTGCGTTGGCGGCGTTGGTCAGGATCCGCGCCGAGACCGAGTTGATGCCGGCGATGTCGACCACCGAGTACATCATCGTCACATCGCTCGCACCCACATATGGCCGCGTGTCGCCCGCCGCCATCGTCGAGACGATCAGCTTTGGCACGCCCACCGGCAACACCGCCGCCGCCGCCGCCGCGATCGTGGCGTTGCCACTACCGCCGATCGCCACCAGGCCGTGCAACTTTCCTGCGGCAAACAGCCGTGCCGCGATGGCCGCCGCACCCGCCGCCATGGTTGCCACCGCCGCGCTGCGGTCGCGCGCGGTCGCCAGTGCGGTGGCATCACCGCCACCCGCCGCCGCCACGTCGGTATGCAGAATATCGGGCGTGGCACCCTGCGCACCCATCACACCCGCGTCGACGAGCAGCGTCGTGCAGCCCGCAGCACGGATCTGCTGCTGGAGGAACAGATACTCGACGCCCTTGGTATCGAGCGTGCCGATGATCACAACCGTCGTCATAGCTGTTTCCTTCCGGGCGCATCGTGGTGTTCCCCTCCCCAGAGGTGGAGGAGCAGCCAGGGGTGGGGGCAGTTTCCTGTCACGCGAATAATTGTTTGAGAAACCGCAACCCATCGCGTGCCAGGTCGTCCTGCGATGCCGCCAGTGGCCGCCAGATCGCGGCCGCGCGCGCAATACTCTGCACCTGGTCGGTAAATGATTCGATCACTACCGAGCGGTCGTAGCCGATCGCGTGCAGCGCATCACGCACCGCCGCCCACTGCACGCTGCCCGCTCCCGGCGTGCCGCGGTCGTTCTCGCAGGCGTGGAAGTGCTTGAGCCGTGCTCCCGCCGCCGCGATCGCCGCCGCAGCCGATTGCTCTTCGATGTTCATATGAAAGGTATCAAGCATCATGCCGCACGCCGGGTGATCGACCCGGTCGACGACCGCGATCATCTGCTGCGCGGTGTTAAGAAAGCTGGTCTCGAAGCGGTTGAGCGGTTCGAGCGCGAGGGTGACGCCGTGCTCGTGCGCGTATTCCGCCAGATCGCGCAGCGCATCGACGAGGATCGCCGTGTCGCGCTCGCGCTCGGCGGCGGTCATCTGCCAGGTGCGGCCCACCGCCGAATACATCGGCCCCATCAGTGTCGGCGCGCCGATCGCCGCCGCCGCCGCGATACAGTGGCGCACGTAGGCCGCGCCGTTGGCGCGAATCGCAGCATCGGGGTGAATGAGATCGCGATCCGGACCCATCGCGGCCGCCACGCTGACGCGCAGCCCGGCGGCGCGCGCCAGTTCGCCCGCAGCCTGGTAATCGTAGCCGTCGGGGATTTCGATCGGGAATTCGATCGCATCAAAGCCCATTCCAGCCACGTGCGGTACCAGCCGCGCGATATCGGCATCGCCGAGCGGCGAGACCCAGACCCAGGTGTTGACACCAAACTGCATCATGTACCCCTTTGTGAAGTCGCAGCATGCTGCGACCTACGGTTATCAACCTATACCACCCGCTCACCTGTAGCGGCAAAGAAATGCAACCGCTCACGATTGAGATCAAAGGCGACGGTATCACCCGCGCGCGCCGACGCGACTCCCGGCACCGTGCCGACGAGCGTCTGCTGGCCGCTGGCGATATGAACCACCGTCTCGACGCCCAGCGGCTCGGTGAGCAGGACGGTACCGCGAAACGGGCCATCCGTCCGCAGCAGCACATCCTCCGGGCGCAGCCCGATCACAAAGCGGTCGGGCAACTGTGCGCGCGCGGCGGGTGCTGCGAGTTGCAATGCACCATCGGCGGCGAAGATCTGGTCGCCCGCGCGTTCGGCTGGCAGCAAATTGATGCGCGGCGAGCCGACAAGTTGCGCCACAAAGGTCGTCACCGGGCGGTCGTAGATATCGTGTGGTGTGCCGATCTGGATCAGCTTGCCGTGATCGAGTACCGCGATGCGGTCGGCCATGGTCAGCGCCTCGATCTGGTCATGGGTCACAAATAATGTCGTGCTGTGGCGTGTCTTCTGAATGTGCTTGAGCTCGATGCGCAACGCTTCGCGCAGCTTGAAATCGAGGTTGCTGAGCGGTTCGTCCATCAGAAAGACACGTGGGTCGCGCACGATCGCGCGCCCGATCGAGACGCGCTGCATCTCGCCGCCCGAGAGCCGCGCAGTTTTGCGCGCCAGCAGATGGCCGATCTTGAGCTTCTCGGCGACTTCGTTGATGCGCGTTTTAATCTCGGCCTCGGGTGTGCGGCGATTGGGTGCGCGCAGCGGGAACGCCAGATTATCATAGACCGAGAGCGTCGGGTAGAGCGAATATTGCTGGAAGACAAACGCGACATCGCGCTCGGGTGGGGCGCTGCCGTCCACCGCCACACCATCAAAGCTGACGCTGCCCGCGTCCTGGCGCTCGAGCCCGGCGATAATCCGCAGCGTGGTGGTCTTGCCCGCGCCTGAGGGGCCGAGCAGCACAAAGAATTCGCCGTCCTGAATCGCAATGTTGAGATCATCGAGCGCGGTTTGCTGCCCAAAGCGTTTGGTAATCTGTGCGAGCGAAATATCTGCCACTGCTTAGCTCCCGTTGCTGATGCGGCGCTCGGTCGTCGGGTGGAAGAAGCGCAACTGCGCGGGATCGAGATCAAAGCGCATCTGGCTATCGATCGTGGCGCGCAGATCGCGCGCCGCACGCGCGTGGACGATCGTCTGGCCGTCGTCTAGTTGCAGGTGTAGCATGCTGTACGGGCCGTGCAGATCATCGGCATAGACCCGCCCGCGCAACGCGCCATCATCTGCGACGCGCACCGCCTCGGGCCGGAAGCCAACGATCACTGCTCCGCCCGGCAGATCGGCGTTGGCCAGTGCTGCGCCCCACACGGCGGGCAGGAGCATCTGCCCCGCGCCGGGCACGACAAGCTGCGCGCCCGCCAGTTGTGCGGGCAGCAAATTCATGCCCGGGCTACCGATAAAGCGCGCCACAAACAGATTTGCCGGGTCGGCGTAAACGTCGTAGGGCGTGCCGATCTGCTGCACAACCGCGGCCGACATGACGACAATCCGGTCGCCCATCGCCATCGCCTCGACCTGGTCGTGCGTTACATACACGGTGGTGGCGTGTTGCTGGAGATGCAGCCGTTTGATCTCGGCGCGCATCACCTCGCGGAATTCGGCATCAAGCGCGCCGAGCGGCTCGTCCATCAGAAACGCGGCCGGTCGCCGTACCAGTGCGCGCGCGAGCGCCACGCGCTGCCGATCACCACCCGAGAGCGCGCGCGGCCGCAGGTGCTGCAGATGCCCGATCTCGAGCATCGCGATCACCTCATCGACGCGCCGATCCGCCTCCGCGCGCGGCGTGCCCTGGGTCTCAAGCGGGAAGGCGACGTTCTGCCGCACCGACATCTGTGGGTAGAGCGCAAACAGCTGGAAGACCATCGCGATATCGCGCTCACGACCGCGCAGGTTGGTCACGTCCTGGCCACCGAGCACAATCGTGCCACTGCTGACGGTCTCGAGCCCGGCGATCATGCGCAGTGTGGTGGTTTTGCCGCAGCCCGATGGCCCGAGCAGCGCCACAAATTCGCCGTCTGTGATCGTCAGGTCCACCGGGCGCACGGCATAGACCTCGCCAAACCGTTTTTCAACCTGCCGCAGTTCGATCGTCGCCATTAGTCTATCCCCTGCTGATCATCAGTCTGCAAAATGGCTGACGACGATAAACATAATCATGCCAGCCAGAAACGTGATAAAGCTATATGTAAATAATGCCAGCACAAACGGTTGAAACATCATCAGCGCGCCAAGCGCCATGATGCCCATCGCGATTCGTTCGAGCCGCCGCCGGCGGCCCGCCGGGCGCGCTGCGGGTTGTGGTGTCTCTGTCATTGTCGCAATCCTTCCCCTTAGCCCTGCTCACATGTAGGAGCAGGGAGCTACTGCCGCAGCGCACCAAACGTAATCCCGCGCAACAGATAATTGCGCAACGCAAACGTCACCAGCACTACCGGAATGAGAAACAGCAGCGAGCCAGCCGCGATCGCGCTCCACTCGATGCCCGCCGTACCCAGCACCGTCGGAATGCTTGGCGGCGCGGTGCGCGCGTTCTCGCTCGTGAGCATCAGCGCGAACGCGTATTCGTTCCACGCGAAGATCAGGCAGAAGACGGTCGTCGCCGCGATACCCGTGATCGCCTGCGGCAGCACGACGCGGATGAACGCCTGCCAGCGACTATAGCCATCGACGAGCGCCGCCTCTTCATATTCGCGCGGGATCTCATCGATAAAGCCCTTCAGCAGCCAGACCGAGAGCGAGAGATTGAAGACGGTGTAGAGCAGGATCATGCCGAGGTGTGTGTCGTACAAGCCGATCTGGCGGTACATGAGAAAGATCGGGATTGTCACCACCACGGGCGGCAGCATGCGGGTGCTCAAGATGAAAAATTGCCAATCGTTGGTGCCGCGCACGCGAAAACGGCTGAAGGCATACGCCGCCAGCGTACCGAGCACGACCGCCAGTGCGGTTGACGCCGAGGCGATAATCATCGAATTGAGCAACCGCGAGCCATACTTGCTTGGCCCGATAATCTTGAGGCCACGCTCCAGCATCAGCCGGTCGGCCCAGGTCAGATTCGGATCTTGTTCGAGCCGCGCCTGCGCCAGTTTGGTCAGCGTGCTGCGCTGCGTAAACAGGCTGACAAAACCTTCGAGCGTCGGCGTAAAAAAGATCGTCGGCGGCACCGAGATGATATCCTGGCGCGGCTTGAAGGCGGTCATCAGCATCCAGATCACCGGGATAAGAAAAATAATCGCGGCCACGACCGCCAGCAGCGCGCGCCCGGCGGTCATCACCCGGCTGCGCGTGATGTTCTCAACTTTTGCCATCGCTCACCCCTGCTTGATCTGATTGAGATACTTCACGTAGACATTGCTGACACCGGTGACGATCACCAAAATGATATACGCCAGCGCCGATGCTTTGCCGGTCTGCCACTGCGGGAATGCCAGCCGGTACAGATTGACCGCCGCGAGCTCGGTGGCATCGCCCGGGCCGCCACCGGTGAGACCCATCACTAGGTCAAAGGTGCGAAACGCCTCGATCGTACGAAACAGCACCGCGATCAGCAGCAGCGGCGCGACCATCGGCAGCGTCACACGCCAGAAGGTATAAAATCCACCCGCGCGGTCGATTTCGGCCGCTTCGTACAGATACTCGGGGATCGCCGAGAGCCCGGCCAGGCATAAGAGCATCACATACGGCGCCCACATCCAGACATCGACGATCACGACCGCCCAGAGCGCCAGCTGCGGATTACCCAGCCAGTCTGGCCCACGGCCGGCCGGGAAACCGAGCAACATGTTGAAAATCCCGTACGATGGGTTATAAATCAGCTTCCAAAACAGGCCAACGACCACGGGCGAGAGCATCATCGGCACCAGAATAATCGTCGTCAGCATGCCGCTGGCCAGAAATTTTTTGCGTAACAACAACGCCAGCCCAAAGCCGACGATCGTTTCGAGTGCTACCGAGGCCACAACATAGAAGCCGGTGGTACGAAAATACTGCCAGATCTGCGCGCTGCCGAGCAACTCTTCATAATTGCGCAGCCCGACCCACTTGGCCGGCTGGTTGGCCACCGCCGAGTAATCGGTAAAACTCAGATACAGGCTGTACAGCAATGGGAAGACATTAAAGGCGATCAGCAACAGCAGCGTCGGGTACAAAAACAGCATCTTCAGCGTATCATCGCTGAGCCCGGCACCGCCGCCACGCCGGGTCAGCGGGGGTGTGGCAATCTTGGTGCGCTCCGCTTGAGCCATGAACATCCCTCCTGTGATGGTGCCCCCTCTCCGTGCGGAGAGGGGGTTGGGGGTGAGGCCGTCCGCCGCGCCTTTACGTCTGCAGGCCCGCCTTCTTGAAGATCTCATCGTGTTGCTTGGCAATATTGTCGAGCGTCGCCTGCGCCGTACCCTCGCCGTTCACCACAAATTTGTGGAAATCGGTCTGCGCGACGGTCAACAGGTCGGCGTACACCGGCACCGACCAGAAGTCTTTGACCTTCTGCATGGTCTCGGCAAACGCCGGGTTGAACGGCGTATTGCCGAGGAATTCCTCCGATTGCAGCACCGCATTGTTGCAGGTGTAGCCGCCAAGCTCGGCCCACTTCTGCTGCACTGCATCGGTCGAGAGCCACTTCATAAATTCGAGCGATGCCGCCTGTTTCTCCGCATCGATGTATTTGATGATGCTGATGCCCTGGCCGCCGAGCGCCGCGTAGCTCTTGCCGTCTGGGCCAGCCGGGTTCGAGAAGTATCCGGTGGTCGCAGCAAACTTGTTGGTGGCTTCGTTGGCGAGGCCGGGGAAGAACGCGAAGTAGTTCATGCTCATCGCCACCTGGCCGCTGGTAAATTTGTTGACGCCCTCCTGCCAGAAATCATTGGCGCTACCGGGAGGAGCAAATGCGTACAGCTCGCGGTAAAACTCGAGCGCCTCGACCGCCTGCGGTGTGTTGAGCACGCCGTCGACCTTGTAGGTCGCCTGATCACCCCAGTCTGCGCCCCAGCTGAAGAGCACGTTCTGCACACCCATCGTGATCGCGTCGCCATCCTTCTGGGTGTAGAGCGAGAGCCCGTACAGGTTCTGGTCTGGCCGGGTGAAGAACTCGGCGATATCGCGCAGTTCCATCCAGGTCTTTGGCACGGCCAGATCACGATTGTACTTGGCCTTGAAGGCTGTCATCTCAGCCGGTGCCTCGAATAGATCCTTGCGGTACGCCCAGCCGCAGGCATCACCCTCGAGCGGATACGACCAGTACTTGGCGCTGCCCTTCGGGTATTCGGCGTAATACGTGACCGTTGCCGGGGCCAGCGCCGCGCCGTTGAGTTCGCTGGTGAAGACATCGGTCAACTCGACATAATGACCCTGGGTTGCACCCTGGCCGAGCCACTGGCTATCACCGACGACCATGTCGTAGGTCTTACCCTTGGCGGCAAACTCGGCAAACGTTCGGTTGCCAAAGCTCGGCCAGGGCTCCTGCAGCACCGTCACCTCGCCACCGGGGTACTCTTTGACGAGCTCCTGCAAGTAATTGGCCGGGTCCCATTCGGCCCACAGGATCGTCAGCTTGGCGTTGCCCGTCGCCGGGGCGGCGGGTGCGGCGGTAGCTCCGGGTGCGGCGGGCGCGGTCGTCGCGTTGGGGGTGGTGGATGTGGCAGCACCGCAGGCCGCGAGGATCGCGGCACCGCCGCCGGCGACCACGCCGCGAAGAAAGTGCCGTCGTGAGATGTGAGACGCCATGTGTGTTGCTCCTTTGCGCGAGTTTGTCCATCATCGGGCATCTATCCACAGGTGCGACGCGGGCACCGGAGGATCAGTTACATATGCTTACGCAACGTCGTGATCGATTCTTGAACCAGCCACGAGTAAAATTCTTCCGAGAGTACACCCGAGCCGTGATCCTCGATAAACTTGAGCTGGTCGGCGGTCAGCGTCGCGTCGGCGGCGGCGAGCGCATTTTTGAACGGATTGGCCGGTGTGCGGTCGATCGGCGGCACAAACTCGACCGTCAGCGAACCTTGATAGCCAGTCTTGCGGCAGGTTTCGAGCAGCCGCGCCCAGTCGAGCGCGCCCATGCCGCATGCCAGCCGGTTGTTATCCGCCACGTGCAGATCATACAACTTCGGCCCGGCGTTCTCGATCGCCGCAAACATGTTGGCATCTTCCTGGTTCATATGGTACACATCGAGGCAGACGCCGACGTCATCCGCCACCGCCGCGGCCAGCGTCAGCGCCTGATCGGCGCGGTTGAGGAAATTGGTCTCGAAGCGGTTGAGTGGTTCGAGCGCGACCCGCACCCCCACCGTACGGGCAAACGTGTTGACTTCGCGCAGCCCATCGATCGCCCACTGCCATTCCACCTCGGGCTCGGCCATCGCGCGCACTTTGCCAACTTCAGATGGCACAATACTCATGGTGCTGCCGCTCAGATCGCTCACCATCTGCACGCATTTCTTGAGATACTCGACCGATGATTCGCGCACCGATTCGTCGGCGTGGATCAGGTCGCGGCCAGCGAACATCAGGCTGATCGAACCATAGCACGTAATCCTGTGCTCTTTGAGCAGCGCCGCCGTCGCGCGCACGCCGGGTGCGCCGGGTGCGAGTTCGACGCTGTCGTAGCTGATCTCGATACTGTCGTAGCCATACCTGGCCAATCGGCGGATCGTGGTCTCTAGCGGCTCGGCGCGCATCCAGTTGTGCATGGAAATCTGCATCGATTATCCTCCTGTGTGCTATTACGTCGCTTGATACAGTGCTTCTATCTCGGGTGGTTCACCACGCAACAGCGCGATGACGTTGTGCGCGGTACGCAGGCTCATCGCACGAAATGTGGTGTCGGTCAGGGCCGCAGTATGCGGCGTGATCAAGGTGCGCGCACTGCCGATCAGGCGCTCGTGCGCGGTGGGCGGCTCGGGATCCAGCACGTCGGCGGCAAAATAGCCCGGTCGTCCGTCATCGAGCGCCAGCGCCAGCGCGCGCTGGTCGATCAACCCACCGCGCGCGGTATTCACCAGAATTGCGCTCGGTTTCATCAGCGCCAGCTCGCGTGCGCCGATCAGCTGCCGGGTCTCGGCGGTGAGCGCGACATGCAGGCTCACCACATCGGCGTTCGCCAGCAGGTTGTCAAAACCGACGTGCTGCGCCCCCGGCTGTGCGCTGCGATTCCAGCTCATCACCCGCATGCCAATCATGCCACCAAACAGCGCGACCCGCTGACCGATCGCGCCCATGCCGATCACACCAAGTGTGCGTCCGCAGAGTTCGATCGCGCTGTAGCCGTTGCGTACGCCCCAATCGCCGCGATCGACTGCAGCCGCGATCTGGTGCAGCCGCCGCGCGGCCGCCAGCATCAACATCAGTGTGTGCTCGGCGACGGCGTTGGTGGTCGATCCTGGCGCATAGACCACCGGTACGCCACGCTGCGCGGCCAGCGCGGTATCGATATTGTCGACGCCCACGCCGCAGCGGGCGATGACGCGCAGGTTCGGGTAGCGCGCAAATTCGGCCGCACCCACCCGCTCGCGCCCGCGCGTCACCAGCGCCACCACACTCGCGGCGTCGGCGTCTTCACGCTGTTCGGGTGGCAATGCCAGATCGTGCGCGGCCAGCAGCTGCTGCGCGTCGGCGTGGATCGGTTCGAGCAACAGGATCGTCATGCTTCCCGCGCGGTGTGATACAGCGTCGCGCCGACACCGCGCTCGCCACGCGCATCGTTGCGCGCCGAAACATACACGCTTACGCCGGGCTCGACAAGCGGATCGACGAAGATCGCCTCGTCCACAGGCACATCCGCGCGGCACGAAATTTCAATCAGGTTGCCGCTCGGGTCGCGCGCAAATAGCTGCATCGCCCCGTCTGGCAGGCGGCGCACGCGGCCCCACGGTTGCACATCGATCGCGTCGCGCTGTTTGAGCGCATAAAACAGCGCCGAGAAATCATCGACCTGCATGCAGATGTGACCGCGGAACGAGTAAACATCCTCCCATTCGGTGATATGCAGCTGTTGGTGATCGTTGATCCGGTAAAACTGTGCCGGAAAATCGAGGTTGAAGGTCGGCAGTGGCGCGAGGCCGAGCACACCCTCATAAAATGCCCGCCCCTCATCAAGGTCGCGCACGACCAGCGTCGCATGGTTGATTTGCAGTACCGTTGCCATCGCATCCTCCATTGGCTGCTTGTGTCGGCTATATCGCCATCTGGTAACGCGCGATCACCGCTGCGCGCGGGGTCACGCCCAGGCCGGGCCGCGTTGGCGCGGCGATGCGGCCCGCTTCGGCCACAAACGTCTCCTCGGGCAACTCGTGTAGCAGCGGGTTAGCTCCTAGCGAATACTCCAGGATTGTGGCTGCCGGGCTAGCAAACGCCAGCTGCAACCCGGCGGCAAACGAGAGCGCCGAACCCCACAGATGCGGCGCGAGCGCGAGTTGGTGCGTGGCGGCCAGCGCCGCGATCCGTATGCCCTCGGTGATCCCGCCGCAGATCGCCAGGTCGGGCTGGAGCACGTCCACCGCGCGCAGTTCGATCAAATCGCGAAAGTCAAAGCGCGTAAACTCGCTCTCGCCGCAGGCGATCGGCGTGCTGGTCGTCGCACGCACCTCGGCCGTCCCGCGCCGGTCATCCGCGCTGAGCGGCTCCTCGAACCACGCTAGCCCCAGTTCCTCGGTCATCCGGCAGAACCGCTTGGCCTCGGGCAGGCTGAAGGTGCCGTGGGCATCGACCATGATCCCGACTCCCGGCCCGAGTGCCGCGCGCGCCGCCGCCACGCGTGCCGCGCTGGTGGCCACATCACCGTCCATCACGCCGACCCGCATCTTGACCGCGCCAAAGCCACGCGCCACATACCCCGCCAGTTGCTCCCCGATCGCATCGACACCCGCCCAGCCGCCCGAGGCATACGCAGGCATCGTATCGCGGCACGCGCCGCCAAGCAACTGCACCACCGGCACACCCAGCGATTTGCCGAGCAGATCCCACAGCGCACAATCGACGCCACTGATCGCCGCGATCGTCACGCCGCGCCGCCCGAGCACCGGGAACACGCGGCCGCGATCGAGCGCATACTGGCCGCGCACACCGCTGTACATCATTTCCCACAGCCGTGCGATCTGGCGCGCGTCCTGGCCGATCAGCAGCGGCCGCAGATCATGCTGCACACTGCTCACCAGTGCTGCACACACGCCCGCGCTGCCAACACTCGCTTTGGCCTCGCCCCAGCCCACCAGCCCGTCTTCGGTGGTAATTTTGACCAGCGTCGCGTCAAAACTCGCGATCCGGCCAAAATCGGAGGTATGCTGGCGCTCATACGGGATCGGGCAGTGCAACCAGTGCGCTTCGACATCGCGGATCCGCATCGTCATCACCCGTTCCACCCCAGTCGCGCCGCGATCGTGGCGGCGGCGGCGGTCGTCGCTGCTGTCAGGATCGCAAATCGCGCATTATCGAGCCGATCATTTGGGACACCAATGCTGATCGCCGCCACCACCGCGCCGGTATGATCGCGCACGGGTGCAGCTACGCACTGCGCGCCGATGATGTTCTCTTCCAGGTCATAGGCGTGGCCACGCTGGCGCACGATCGTAATCTCCTCCACCAGCGCATCGATCGTCCCGATCGTCTTCGGCGTGCGCTGTGCAAAGCTGTAACCGCTGTACAGTATGCGCAGCGCCTCATCGCTCAGATCGCCGAGCAGCACCTTACCCACCGCAGTGGCATGGGCTGGCATGCGGCTGCCCACGCGCGCCACCAGTTGCACCGAATACAACCCTTCCTGCTTGCCGAGATAGATTACTTCGCGCCCCTCGCGTACCGCGAGCTTGACCGTCTCGTGGCAGATCGCCACGAGTTGCTGCGCCACCTCGGTGAAGATCGGCACCAGCGATATCTGACGCAAATACGCATTGCCGAGCTCGAACACGCCAATGCCCAGCCGATACGTCTTGTGGCGCGGCTCTTTTTCAACAAACTGCTGCTGCATGAGCGTCGCGAGTAGGCTGTGCGTCGTACTACGCGCCACGCCCAGCGCATCACTCAGTTCGGCAAGCGTCTGCGGTGCGTCTGCGGCGGCGATCAACCGCAACAACGCGATACTCCGCTCGACGGCCGGCACGCGGGTCGTGAGTTCGGTGTCACTGTGCGGTTGCGGCTCGGCGCGGTGTGCGAGTGTCATCGCCATACTACACAAATTCTGTATACGGAATAGATTTCACCTGGATGAATAGAGTATAGTAGTGGCTACACGACTTGTCAAGCTGCGGTTTCAGACAGGATGGATGTAGAGTGTCCCGGCTTCAGGTTGTTCGTCGCGCAGGATCGCCACGACATTGCGGGCGATACGCAGACAGACGGCGCGGTAGGTTGTATCGGTGAGCGCGGCACAGTGTGGTGTGATCACGGTCTGCGGGTGGCCGAGCAGCGGCTCGGCGGCGGCTGGCGGCTCGGCGGCGAGTGCATCGGCAGCAAAATACGCCGGTCGGCCAGCAGCGAGCGCCGCCATCAGTGCCGACTGGTCGATCAGGCCGCCGCGTGCGGTATTGATCAAGACCGACCCCGGCTTCATGCGCGCCAGCTCACGTGCGCCAATAAGATGCTGTGT
>JAYUYF010000853.1:0-6025 GCA_043752605.1 Roseiflexaceae bacterium | reverse complement strand
TCAGCCGCACGCGCACACCCGCGCGGAGCACAATATCGGCGGCTTCGGGGTCGCAGATGATATTATGTTCGGCGGGCGGCAACTCGAACGCCGCATTGTTGCGCAACACCCCGCCCATGATCGTGAGCCCGGCCAGCATGCCCGCGATCTCGGGCGCTTTGAGGAACGCCAGCGCCACGTTGGTGAGCGGCCCAATTGCTAGCAGCTGGATCTCGCCAGGATTGGCGCGCACCAGATCGATGATCACGTCGCTGGCGTGGCGCACGTCGACGCGCAACGGTGCCTCGCGGTCAAGCAGCCCCTGGCCTTCGTGGCCGCCCCAGAACAGCGGGCGCAACCCGAGCAGCGGCTGGCTGGCACCCAGCGCGACCGGCACATCACTACGCCCGGCCAGATCCAGCAGCCGCTGCACCATGCGCCCGCGCAACGCCACATCGGCATAGACACAGGTAATCGCTTCGAGGTGGATCTGCGGTGCCGCGAGCAGCAACGCCAGCGCCAGGCAGTCATCGACATCGGTGCCAATGTCGGTATCGAGGATCACCCGCATACGCGAACTCCTTCAGCGCTATGTAACCAACGTGAACCAGCCGCATCTTTGCTCCCCGCTCCCGTTCTGGCAGCGGGGTTGGGGTGCGGGCTTACTACTCGCCAAACTGCGGCAGCCAGCGGCGCTGCGCTGCGAGCAATTCGCTGGTCATCGCGCGGATCTGTGGTAGCGTGCAGACCGCGCTCGTCAGCGGGTCGAGCTGCACGGCGTAATGCACGGCCTCGGTGTTGCCCGTCAGCGCGGCCTCGACGATCAGCTCCTGCACGTTGATATTCGTGCGGTTGAGCGCCGCTAGTTGCGCCGGGTAGTGCGCCACGGCCGTCGGCTGAATGCCGTTGGCATCGACCAGACACGCGACCTCGACGCAGCAGCCCTCCGGCAACCCCGGCACCAGGCCACGATTCGGCACATTGCCGTTGATCCGCGCGGGTACGTTGGTCTCGCAGGCTTCGATGATCATTGAGCCGTACTCGTGCGAGCGCACGGTCGGCAGCGGTTTGTCGCCCTCGATCAGATCCTGGATCTCGGCGTTGGCGATCGCCACGCGCGCGATACAATGGCGCAGGTAGCCACCCGTGCGGCCATTGTCAAACCAGTGGTCGTGCGCGCTGGTAAAGCTGGGTACAAGTTCCTCGTTCACCATCTGTGCGGTCTTGCGGAAATAGGGCGAATATTCCGAGGCGTGGCCCGAGCTCTCGGTCACAAAATAGCCAAAGTGGCGCATCAGGTCGATCCGCACCGGCTCGCTGCCGTAGATCGTCGCGTCTTCGGTGGTGGCGCGAATACGCGGGTAGAGGTCTTCGTCGCCCTGGCGGAAGGTGAGAAAAAACGCCTGATGGTTGATGCCAGCGCAGACGAACGCGACCTGATCGTACGGCGCACCAGCCCACTTTGCCAGCATTTCGGAGGTGCCCTGCACGCTATGGCACAGGCCAACGTGCGGCCGACCGCTCGCACGGTCAAACGCCCAGCAGTTGGCCGCCATCGGGTTCACGTAATTCAGCAACAACGCACCCGGCTTCGCCACCGCGTCCATGTCGGCCGCCAGACCAAGCAGCACCGGGATGGTGCGCAGCGAACGGAACACACCGCCCGGCCCGAGCGTATCGCCGACACACTGCTCGACGCCATAGCGCTGTGGGATCTCGATATCGAGGCGGTAGGCATCGAGCCCACCCTGCTGGAAGGTCGTGATCACATAATCGGCGTTGCGCACCGCCTCACGCCGGTCGGTCGTCGCGCGTACGGTCGCGCGCAGATCGCGGCGATCGATCAGGGTTTGCACCAACTGGCGCGCCTGTTCGAGCCGTGTCGCATCGATATCCATCAGCGTGATCGCGCAATCCTGGAGCACCGGGGTGAGCAGGATATCGCTGCACAGGTTGCGGGTAAAGACCGCGCTCCCCGCGCCGATAAAGGTGATACTGGTCATTGCAACCTCGTATTGCACTGTGCGCTTCTGTTAGCTTTCGCCCTGCGCTCCGCAGGCGAGAGGAGCCGGAATGAGTGCGGCGTTTATGCCACGTGATACGCCAGCACGTGCAGATCGTGATGGTGGCCCTGCCGATCACGCGCGTGGGCGCTGAGCCGCCCCTCAACGGCAAAGCCCAGCCGGGTGAAGATCGCCTGGCCACCGACCTGCTCGGCCATGATCTCGACGATCACCTTGCCAACGCCCAGATCGCGTGCGGCCGCAAAGATCGCGCCACCCATCGCCGTGCCCAGCCCGCTGCGCCGGTAATCGGCACTGATGATCAACTGCACATCACCGACGTGGTTTGACCAGCCCGGTAGCCGCCGCACGACACCATAACCCACCACCGCGCCCACCGGATCGACGGCCACAATTTGCCGCCAGTTCTCGGCCTCGGCGGCGTTCACCAGGCGGCGGATGATATCCGGGTTGTGGAGATCATCTTCGAGGTAGATCCAGTCGTCCTGCGGGAGCTGCTCGCCAAACGCCAGCATCGCATCGTGGTCGGCCTCGCAAAGCGACCGAATCGTTACACTGCGGCCATCGCGGAGCAGCGGTGTGTCGTGCGCTTCGCTGCGCATATTCATGAGTGACTCCTGCTATAGTATCGTGCGCAACATCTCTGCGCTCATCGCCTGCGCGCATGATAGCATAGCTCGGTACGACTGAGGATGCCGCGAACGCTATTCGTACTCGACAACCAGCGCCAGCACCAGCAGGTTGTACCAGTTACCGTCGCGCCCGCGCGCGTGGCTTATCAGCCGGCCTTCCTCGCGGAAGCCGAGCCGCTCGAAGATCGAACGCCCGGCATCCTGCGTGTCGACCATGTCGACGATCACTTTGGTCGCGCCGAGCGCGCGTGCCTCATACACCAGCCGGTGCGCCAGCGCCGTGCCCAGCCCGCTGCGCCGCCAGTTGCCACCCACGATCATCTGAATATCGGCCACATGGCTCGAGCGGCCGGGGAGCAACTGCACCGCACCGTATGCCGCCACCTGCCCCTCCGCATCGACGCCGACGATCTGCCGCCAGTGCTCGGCATCGCGTGCACCCACCAGCCGATTCACACTCTCGTGGTTGCGCAGATCGTGTTGTAAATAGAGCCATTCGTCATCTGGGAGCGCCTGGCCAAATGCCTGCAATGCGCTGTTATCACTCGCAGCGAGCGCGCGGATCGCAACCGCCCGCCCGTCGCGTAATGCAATCGCCGGGGAGGTGACGGGGACTTCGGTGGTCATAGCTGCTCCGAGGCTGCGCTCCGGCCGGGCGGAGCGAATCAAATCCACACGCGTACGACGCGCTCTGGGCGCATTATACCATCGTGCTTCGGTGCTGTATTCGTGGCGAAACGGGGCTCATGCTAGACAAACAACGCTTCGATGCCGCGCTCGTGGAGGTAGCTCCGTACCTCGGGGATATCTGGCAGCGCAAATACTTCGGCACCCTGCTCGCTGCGCAGCAGCAGTTCAAAAGCGCTGACGCGCCCGTGCAGGCCGTAGTACGCGGGCCGTTCGAAAACCGGGCCCGCGATCGTCCAGCCGCTGGCAACCCGGCTCGTCAACCGTGCCAGCAAATCGGTAGCAGTGTTCATCAGCACTCTCGCGTGGCGTACGTCGTCTGGTATCATATACCAGCGCAACGTTAAGCCCGTATCATCCGTGCGTTAACAGGAGCCACCACATGTCAGATACTGCCACAACACTACCGCGCTGGGACACCGATATCGTCTATCCTGGCCTCGACTCGCCCGCGTACCTGAGCGACCGCGCCGCTGTAGTCACCGATCTCGATGCGCTCGCGGCACTGTTTGATGAACACGGCGTCGACCGTCGTGGTCACGCACCACTTGATATTACGCTCGCCGCCGCATTCGATGAGGTCTTCGCCGCGCTCAATGCGCTGCTGGTACGCTTCAGCACCCTGCGCACGTATATCTATTGTCATACCACCACCAACTCGCGTGATGATCTGGCGCAGGCGGCGCTCAGTGGCCTGCTCCGCGATCAGGCGCGGCTATCGCAACTGATGACCCGGCTCACGGCCTGGATCGGCTCGCTGAACGTGGACGCGTTGGTACAACTCTCAGCGATGGCGACCACGCACCAGCACTGGCTCGCACGCGCACACAAAGAGGCGCAGCATCAGATGTCGCCCGCCGAGGAGGCGCTGGCCGCCGAGCTCGATCTCTCGGGTGGTGGCGCGTGGGGCCGCCTGCACGGCAATCTTACCTCGCAGATCCGCGTACCGATTACGCTCGATGGCACACCACAGCAGCTGCCGATGAGCGCGATCCGCAATCTGGCGTTCAACGCCGATCGCAGCGTGCGTGCGGCTGCCCACGATGCCGAGATCGCCGCGTGGCAGGCGGCGGCCCTGCCGTTGAGTGCTGCGCTCAACGGTGTCAAAGGGCACGTGACGACGCTCGCAAAACGGCGTGGCTACGACACCCCGCTCGATGCAGCCCTGTTCGCCAACGATATCGACCAGACGGTGCTCGACGCGATGATGACCGCCGCACACGAGAGTTTCCCCGATTTTCGGCACTACATGCGCGCCAAGGCACAGCTGCTCGGCCAGCAACAGCTCGCGTGGTACGATCTGTTTGCGCCGGTGGGCAGTAGCTCGCGCAGCTGGGCGTGGCCCGATGCCGAACAGTTTGTGGTAACCCAGTTTGCCCGCTTTTCACCACGCATGAGCGCGTTTGCCGCGCGCGCGTTTGCCGAGCGCTGGGTCGATGCCGGCCCGCGCGAGGGCAAGGTCGGCGGGGCATTCTGCGCCCGGCTGCGCGCGGACGAGTCGCGCATTCTGATGAATTACGAGCCCACGATCGATAAAGTGATGACGCTGGCACACGAGCTTGGCCACGGCTACCACAACCTCAATCTGTCGCGCCAGACAATGCTCAATCAGCAAACGCCGATGACGCTCGCCGAGACGGCCAGCATCTTCTGCGAGACGATCATCCGTCACGCCGCGATGGACGGTGCCAACCGCGAGGAGCAGATCGAAATTCTCGATGCGTCGATCCAGAACGCCTGCCAGGTGGTCGTCGATATCAGCAGCCGCTTTCTGTTCGAGCAATCGGTCTTTGCCGCCCGCGCCGAACGCGAACTGTCGATCGATGAATTTTGCAACCTGATGCGCGATGCGCAGCGCGCAACGTACGGCGATGCCGTCGACGATGCGACGCTGCACCAGTACATGTGGGCGGTGAAAGGTCACTATTACAGCTCGGGCCTATCGTTTTACAACTACCCGTATATGTTTGGCCTGTTGTTTGGGCTGGGGTTGTATGCGATCTACCTGCGCGACCCCGAGCCGTTTCTGGCGCGCTACGACGAGCTGCTCGGCGCAACCGGGCTGGCCGATGCGGTGACGCTTGCGGAACAGATGGGCTTTGATCTACGTTCGCCCGATTTCTGGCGTGGCAGCCTCGATATCGTGCGCGCCGACATCAATCGGTTTGTGGCGTTGGCCGATGGCGCGGCGTAGGGGTAAAGCATTCGGGCCCGAATGCTTTACCCCTACCGGTCGCGCGGGTCACTGATCGGCACTGGCGCGGGGGCGGCCGGGTTGGTGCGCGGCGGCAGTGGCGGCATCCCTGCCTGACAACCGCGTGGCAGCGGCGCGGGCGGGATGACGCCCATCACGGCTTGCAGGATCTGGGTGGCGGCCGGCACCGCGAGAGTCGCCGAGCCATCGTTCAAATCGCCCGCACCCTCGACCAGCGTCAGCACCTGGTAGCGCGGCGCATCATACGGTGCAAAGCCAACAAACCAGGCGTGGCTCTGGCGTACCTTGCGCAGTCCTTTGCCATCGAGTGTGGGCACCTGGATTTCAGGGCCAAACTCGGCCGTACCGGTCTTACCTGCGATCGTCATCCCCGAACACGCGTCGCGCGCCGCGAGATTGACGCCCTCAGTCACCGAACGGCGCATACCCTCGCGCACCACCCGGAAGTACTGCGGATCCATGGGGATCCGGCGGACGATCTCGGGCGG
>JAYUYF010000852.1:0-6038 GCA_043752605.1 Roseiflexaceae bacterium | reverse complement strand
ACCGATCACCTTTCTTCCCGGATCGATGACCGACCTGCCGGCCGAGGCGGCGAGCACCGATGTTGTTATCTGTCTCGAAGGGCTCGAACATATCTACCGCAGCGCAGCGCAACTGTTTCTTGCGGAAGCGCATCGTGTCTTGCGCGAAGATGGACGTCTCATTGTGACCGTCCCGCTGCGTGATAATAATCGTCACTCGGGCAATCCGTACCACCACTATGAATATCTGCTCGATGAGATTCGAGGTCTGCTCGACGTCTATTTTCTTCCCGAGACGAGTATTGTCCACGCTGGTGCTGATGCACCAACGCTCTGGTATATAGGCAAGCGACGTGCGCAACTCGCAACTGATATCGCCGACCAACCATCTGTGGCACATATCTACCAAGACGCAAGCAACTGGATCGTAGACATCCAAAGCGAAACCGGGATTCGTTTTGGGTCGGACAAACCTGCCACACTTATCAGCACGTGTTCGGCGATCCTTACGCTGGAAGGGACTGGGCGGCTCACACAGATCGATCAATCGACACGTGATACGTGGCGTACGCAAATCTGTGCCTGTCAGGATTCAATATCCGGATTTTTTGCAGACCCACTACTGGCCACCTACCCGCTCGATAGTGGGAGTCACGACACAGACTATTTTGCCTATCAGACAACCTATTTTGCGCTACAGGCGCTCGATGCCCTCGACACACGTGTACCATACCGGCTGGTGTTCCTCGATGCCTTTGCCGATCCGGTTGCTGTACATACCTGGCTCGATGCGCTCGACTGGTCGAATGCGTGGCTCGAGAGCAATCGTGTTATGTTTGTGCTCGCTTGCCTGATTTACCGCGTCGAGCGCGAGAACCAGGCGGATGGCATTGCGGCATATCATGCCGCACTCGACTGGATCGAGCGCGCGCAGGATCCAGAGTACGGTCTCTGGGGTCGTGCGGCAGGATCGTCGCTGCTCAATCAGATGGCGGCCGCGTATCATCTCGTGCCATTCTTTACCTACGTTCATCGCCCGCTCAACAGCGTCGATCAAGCGATCGACGCGGTCTTAAGTCTGCAGCAAGACGATGGTTTTTTTGCGCCAACAGCGGGCGGTGGTGCCTGTGAAGATCTCGACGCGATTGATCTGCTGGTGGCGTATAGTGAACTCAGTCAGCATCGTGCGACCGATGTGCAACGTAGCCTGATTCGTGTGTTCTGGGCGATCTGGAATGCGCAACAGCCCGATGGTGGTTTTGGCTACTCCGACACCCAACCCGGTACAATGTACCGCTTTAGTGGCTGGGAAGCTATGGAGACCGACCGACACAACAGCGATACCTGGGCTACCTGGTTTCGGCTGCTTAGTCTTGCCACAATCCAGCAGCGCTATCCAGCAGATCTGCCGGATCTGGGACGCTGGACGTTCCGACGCTGGCCGGCACTTGGCTACCATCGCGTCAACTATGTGCTCGCACACGCTGAAGCTCCTACTGCACGGCGCTGGCTACGTACACTCCCAACCAGCGCGTTTATACGAGCAGAAAAACCGCTGGTGAGCGTCGTGATCCCGTGTTACAACCTGGGCGTCTATCTTTGGGAGGCGATCGCATCGGCACTTAATCAGACATCCACCAATATCGAGATACTCGTCGTCGATGACGGTTCGACAGACGCATACACGCAGCTGGTTCTGGAGAGTATCAGCCATCCACAGCTGCGCATTTTACGACAACAGAATCAGGGATTACCAGTGGCGCGCAACGCAGGCATCCGCGCGGCACGCGCCGCCTATATTTGTTGCCTGGACGCTGATGATCGCCTGCGCCGAGAGCTGTTTGCACGCGCACTCGCCGTACTCGAATCTGAACCACTCGTTGGTTTTGTCTCGAGTTTCTACCAGGAATTTGATACACGTCACGGTGAATTGCGCTACACGCAGTGCGAGATCCCCGAGATGTTGACCACAAATACAGCGATGGTCGCTGCGGTATTCCGCCGCACTGCCTGGGAGCAAGCCGGCGGCTACTGCGAAACATTGAGCGGGCTTCACGACTGGGATCTGTGGATTGGGATGCTTACGGCAGGATACCAGAGCCACGTCATCCCGGAAGTGTTATTTGAGTATCGCATTCGGCCAGGCTCAATGTACACTACCAGCAGCCAGCCTGAGACCTACGCGCGCCTGGTCGGTGCAATTGTGACCAGGCACGAATCTTCCTATCGCAAGTGGCACGAGCACGTCGTAGTTGGTTGGGCACGGGCATTTGCTGAACTTGTGACGTATGCGCGTGGACAATCAGAGCTTGTACGGCAGTTGCGATTTGTTGACAACCAGTCACATAAGGATAGTTTACAGGGGCAGATTGCCGGATTGATCAGCGAGGTTGACAACTGGCGCAGCATTGCAGATAAACGACAGCGCTGGATCGAGCAACTTGAAGCAGCACGCGATTATCATATCCAACACGGACACAAATGGCAACAGGCTGCGGACGAATTACAAGTACAGTTCGATCAGATTATGGTCGAAGTGTCGAACTGGCGTACAATTGCGACCGATCGTCACGATTGGATCGTAGAACTTGAGGTGGCGCGCGACTATCACGCACAACAGGCATCTAACTGGCAGAATGCCGCTCAGGAACAGCAGCTCTATATTTTACAGCTTGAAGAAGAGCGTGATCGATTACGCTCGCAGTATATGACTATATCGGACATTAAAAAGCGTATCTCTTCTACTACCGACGAAGAAAATCGGTGAATCGCACGCCATAGCTTGTATAGCTAGCGTAGAACGTATGTAAGATAAAGGTTGTAACTTGCAAAAAGCAAGCATTATTATTACGTGCTATAATCTCGGCGCATTCATTGATGAATCTATCGAAAGCGCATGTGCACAGACTTTTGCAGATTTCGAAGTTCTTGTCGTCGATGATGGCTCTACCGATCCCGCTACTCAGGCTGTCATAACACGGCTGGAGCAACGTAGCGATATACGTGTGATCAGAATAGCAAATGGTGGTGTGGCAGCAGCAAGAAATACGGCAATTCAGCAAGCAACTGGCGAGTATGTGTTATGTCTTGACGCTGATGATCGCATTCATCCAACATATGTGCAAAAAGCTATCGATATTTTTGAGTGTAGTCCTGAAGTTGGCGTTGTCGGCTGTCATTACCAGATGTTTGGCGAGCGGACGGGTGAGTGTCGTCCATCGTATTATCGATTTCCTGAGTTGCTTGTCGAAAATGTCATCCCAAGCGCAACTTTTTTTCGGCGCCGCTGCTGGGAAGAAGTCGGCGGATACGCTACCGATATTAACAGTATCGAAGATTGGAATTTTTGGATCAGCATTCTTGAACGTGGCTACACAGGCCATGTCATTCCCGAGATATTGTTCGATTATCGTATTCGTCCTGGGTCGAACCTGGCTGCATTCCGCAAACCAGACGTCTATGTCCAGCGCTTGCAGCGATTGTATGCATATCATCCCGACCTCTACCGCGACCATGTGTTGACGGTACTTGCAGAAAAAGACCGTCTATTTGCAGAATTGTATGAATATACACAATGGCAGACAGCTCAGGCGGAAAACTGGGAGCGAGCGACCAGGGAGCATATGCAAATGCTAGCCGACGTACAGCGTGATATGTCAGTTCAGGTGGCAACTTCCTTCTGGTTAAGGCGGCAACGTGAACGGTGGAAACGCCTTTCTACAACATATCCTGATCGACAGGTGCGGGCTAAAATAATTATCAACGGTATTGCGCGTCGATTGCGTGGATTGTTGAAATAGAATGACAGAAATAACTACAATGAATACTACAGTTCGAACTGAACAGCGTGTACTCGTGACAGGAGCCGGTGGGTTTATTGGAAGTCACCTTGTTGAAGCACTGTCGCACGCAGGTTGCACCGTCCGGGCATTTGTTCGTTACAATGGCCGAGGAGATGTTGGCTTGTTGCGCGAATTGACACCGGAAGTTCGCGCGAACGTCGAGATTATCCACGGCGATCTGCGTGATGGACACGCGGTATTCGAGGCGGCGCGCGGGGTGGATACAATCTATCATCTCGGTGCGCTGATCGCGATCCCGTACTCGTATGTTCATCCTCGCGAGACAATCGAGACAAACATCACCGGTACACTGAATGTACTTGAAGCTGCACGCGAGTACGGTGTTGGGCGTGTTGTACACACCTCCACCAGCGAAGTCTATGGTACGGCTCGTTTCGTGCCCATTACTGAAGACCACCCACTGCAGGGGCAATCGCCATATTCTGCAAGCAAGATTGGCGCAGATAAAATTGTCGAAAGTTTTGGTCTGTCTTTCAATTTGCCTGTTGTGACCATACGACCATTCAACACCTACGGCCCGCGGCAATCGGCGCGCGCGGTCATACCAGCAACGATTATTCAGGCGCTCACACAACCTGTGGTGAAGCTCGGCGATCTCCGACCGACACGCGATTTAAATTATGTCGCAGATACTGTGCGTGGCTTCATGCTCGCGAGCAGTTCTCCAATGGCAATTGGGCAGACTATCAATCTCGCTAATTGCAACGAGATCACCATTGGGGAGCTTGCGCAAAAAATCATCGCGCTTGTTGGCCGACCACTCGAAATTGTGAGCGATGATGAGCGCCGCCGCCCAGGTAATAGCGAAGTCTTCCGGCTATATGGTGATAATACGCGGGCGCGTGAGCTGCTCGGCTGGAAACCTGAAATCGATCTCGATCACGGGCTGACGCAAACAATCGCGTGGATCGAACGCAATATCGAACGCTACGACCCGACGCGCTATCAAGTTTGAGGAGTAGCCCATGAAAGCCGTGATCCTTGCAGGTGGCCGTGGTACGCGCCTCGCGCCCTACACTACTGTTCTCCCAAAACCACTTATGCCGGTTGGCGACAAACCGATCCTTGATATCGTTATTCACCAGCTGCGGTATTACGGCTTTACCGAGATTACCCTCGCTGTAGGATATCTTTCGGAACTATTGCGCGCCTATTTTGGTGATGGCTCACGTTTTGGTGTCTCAATCGACTATTCATACGAGGATCAGCCGCTCGGCACCGCCGGTCCGATCTCGTTGATTGATGGTCTTGATGAGCCGTTCCTGGTGATGAACGGTGACATTCTGACAACACTCAACTTTGGTGAGTTGATGAAGTATCACCAAGCAAGTGATGCGGCAGCAACGATTACGACCTATCCGCGTAGTGTCAAGATTGATCTCGGTGTGCTCGAATTTGATGAGAACGACTACCTGGCGCGCTATATTGAAAAACCAACACATCATTATCATGTGAGTATGGGCGTGTATGTCTTCAGCCCGCGCGTGCGCCAGCATATCCCGCGTGGCGAACGCCTCGATCTGCCCGATTTGATGCGTAATCTGATGAGCTTCGGCGATTCGGTCCGCTGCTATCGCTGTGATGGCTACTGGCTCGATATCGGCCGCATTGATGATTATCAGATTGCAGTACAAGACTTCGAGCAAAATCGGAGCAAATTCCTCCCTGGAACGACGGAATAGTCGTGCGCATCCTGATTACCGGCATTTCGGGATTCAGCGGGCGCGCCCTGGCCAAAGCCGCGCAGGCCTCCGGCGCGACCGTGATTGGTGTTGGTCGAGCAACGCTGTCGATCGATGGTGTGATGATGCGCGTTGCCGACCTGCTGAATGCGACGGCACTTGCTGCTGTGATCGCAGATGCTCAACCAACACACATCATCCATCTTGCTGCCGACACGCCTGCGCGGGTACGCAATGCTGAAGCTGCGCAATGGCTCAGCTACAATCCACAGATGACGCTCAACCTGTGCGAGGCAGTTCGGCAGCACGCCCCCGATGCGCGCGTGCTGATCGTGAGTTCATCCGCAGTATACGGACATGTGTCGGCGGCGCGCATGCCGATCCACGAGGATTGCCCACTACACCCAACAACGATGTACGGCGTGAGCAAGGCAACGCAGGAACTTATCGTCCATCGTTTTATCGCTGAACATGGGCTGCACGCCATGATCGCTCGCCCCTTCAACCTCGTGGG
>JAYUYF010000851.1:0-2364 GCA_043752605.1 Roseiflexaceae bacterium | reverse complement strand
CTGGAGCGCCGCGCCCGCGGGTACCGTGTTCGCGAGCCGGACATCGCGCGCGATCGTCGGGCCGCCATTGTTGCGCACGGTCGCCGTCACCTGGTAGGTCGTCGCGCCGCCGTGTACACGGGTGACGGCCACGGGTGCGCTGTAGCTGACTGCGGTATCGGCCAGCGGCAGATATTCGGTGCTCGTGCTGGCACTATTGTTCCCGGTGTCGGGCTCTTCGGTGTTGCCGTCAGATTCGGTGACCGATGTCGATGCGCCAAAGGTGCCGATCTGGTACGGTGTGATGGCGCTGATCGAGACGCTGGCCGAGGAACTGCTTCCCATGTCGCCCATGCTACAGTAGAGCGTGCTGCCACTTGTTGAACAACCCGATCCCTGCGACGCGCTGGCGTTGATGTTCGACAGGCCACCAGGCAAGCTGATCGTCATCTGCACATTACCGGCCGCACCCGGGCCATCGTTGATCGCATAGGCGGTGTAATTGATCGTGTTGCCCGCGACAACCGACGACGAGCCGCTGATCGCTGATCGCAGGTCGACCAGGTACGGCGGGAGACAATCGGCGCGCACGTACAGGTCGTAGGTGCCATCTTCGCCGCGCGCCTCGATCTTGCGCTCCTCGCCGATCAGCCAGTTATCGCCAGACCCATAGAACACTTCGAAGTACGAAAGCCGGTCGTTGTTGTCGTACAGCGGGAAGCCGGGGCTATCAAGTTCCCATCCACCCGTAGAGACTTTGAATTGCGCGCCGTCGCTGCTGATCGGCACGTCCCACGATTGGTTGATCGTGTAGTTTCCACCGTCGTTGGCGTCGTTGTTCCAATCTTTGCGCTGATCATTCACATACAGTTCGAGGCGCCACTCGCCCTGGCTACCTGGATCGGAATCGTCGAGGATCTGGATCCGGGTGATCGTGACAGTCAGGTTCGCGCACGCGCGCAACGGGCGATTGAGACCGGCAGCGAGGCCACCAGCTTTGGCATCGACGCGTTGCACGGGGTTACTGACGTACGGCGGGAAGACCGATTCGCCAGGGGCGGGCGCGTCGGACGCTGCGGGTTCGGCCATATCGATCGGTGCAGTCGGCCCTTCGTTCACTACTGTCGGCGCATCGGGCGATGCAACGCTGCTCGATTCGAGCATCTCATTGAATGTTGCATCGAAGGCGGCGTTGTCGCCAGCGGGCGTGCCCTGCATCAGCCAGCCCTGCTGGTCTGTCGCGACACCGCCGGTGGTGCTTTCGAAACGATACTTGTCGCCAGCCGGAGGCGCGCGCGTCTGGCCGCTGGCGATGTTCATTGCCATCGCCTGTGCGAGCGTGAACTCGTTCTTCAGCCGCTGATAGGTCGCGTTTGCTTCGACGAGCTGCTGCTGGGTCAGATCCGCGACTATCTCGGGCGCGTCGTCAGGGAGCGCGAGCAGACGATTGAGCGCCTGTTGAAAGCGCGCCTCGGCACGCGCCACATCCTGGGCAGTGGGCGGTGCGGGTGTTGCGGGGGCTGCGGCATCCGTCGCGGGCGCTGCGGCTGCAAGCGCTGATGCGGGCAGCGTCAGTGGACCAAGAATCAGCGAACCGACGACGAACACGTGAAGAAGCTTCATCCACCACGTCAGCACTGAGCGCACCTGATGCATACATTCTCCTGTGAGAGCCGCAACAACGTACATGGTAAGTTGCCGAATATAATCGACAACGAAGACAGCAAGCTCATATATTAGAGTATATAAGAGGTGGATTAGCATTTCATATCCAGATCTCAGACAAGATAGCCTCGATCTTGCGATCTTCATCATGCTTATTGCACGAATATCGTCAAAATCATTTCGAAGTGGTGTCGAACGTGCAATTTTTTACAAAACACATTCGCATACGGGCGGCGGGTGCGGGCGCGCAGACCGAAGCATTCCGGCTGCGGCTCACGAGCCGCAGGAAATACTTCGGTCCTACATGGCCCTGACCCGACAGTGGTGTCACCAGCCACAGTACATAGAATCGTGTCCATATAGTCGCATGGAGTATGCTCCCTGACGCGACACATCCGCAGCACAGGCACAAGCTACGTCGTCGTATGTGGTGTTTGCTGCCGTATTCCAACGCCCGAGCGCAATACAATGCCACCCATGATCGGCCACGCGGCGACACCACCGCGAAGGTATCTGGCAAACGGGTAGCGCAGGTCGATGATCACATACGCGCGAGCGCACCGCCGCCGCACCTTGCCGGAGAACGGTTGGAGTGCGTACACGATTCCGCGTACCGCGGCTGGTGACATTAATGTCGGGTCAGAGCCTGGGACGTCGATGGGCGTGGCATCGTTGATCGTGCCACACAGACCATGCTTGTGGCCACAGGACGTCGCGCCG
>JAYUYF010000850.1:0-2368 GCA_043752605.1 Roseiflexaceae bacterium | reverse complement strand
CTTTGCGATGCCCTACATCCGCACGCGCCGCCAGGGCGCACGTGCCGTCGTGGTCTTGTGATGTGCGAGCACTCGGGCGGTTAGCAGCAGCAGCAGCGGCATTACCATGCCAAAAATTGCCAGCGTGCGGATGGTGATCAGGTCGAAGGGCTTGCCAGGTAACTGGAACAGATAGTCACCCACAATGTTGCTCAGCAGCGCGCCAGCGCACCCAACGATCAGCAACGGCCCGTGCTGTCGGGCATCTGGCACGGCGGCGGTCAGCACCAGTGCGCCGGTGAGATACCACGGCTGGAACCAGAAGCTGCCGACGAGCAGATAGAGCAGCGTCAGATCGCGCGCGCTGGCCACCAGCACCGCAGGCGCGGCACCACGCGCGCGGTGCCACAACCGCCACAGCAGCACCAGCGCGAGGAGTGCAAAGAGCGCAGTCGCTCCCCGATGCACGAGCTCGCGTGCCGGCTCGATCTCCCAACCGTCCAGTGTTCGCAGCGCCTGATACACCACCCACGCCAGCGAATTCGCCGAGAAGAGCAACCGTTCGGCCAGCATGCGTTCGAGCGTGAGCCAGCCGCCAAGCGGAGCATACAGCAACCAGGATACGGGTGCAGCGATCGCGAGCGCCAGCAACCCTTCCGCGAACGCGCGCCAGCCGACGCGCCGCAACGCCCAGATGGCAAGCACCGGCAGCAGCAACAGCGCGGTGAGTTTGATGTGCGCCGCCGCAGCGAGCAGCAACCAGCCAGCCACGCGTCGGTCGCGGCCAAATGCGAGCAGTATACCCAGCTGGAGCGGCAATATCAGCGCATCATTGTGCGCGCCGACGGCCATCGAGATGAGCATCAGCGGGTTCCACAGCCAGAAGACCAGCGCGGTCGCTACCAGTTGCGGGTGGGTGCGTCGCACCAGCCGCGCGATCAGCGCAGCGCTCAGGCCGGTTGCCACGATCGCCAGTACGCGGTAGCCGCTCAGCTGCCAGATCAGCGCGCCGCACGCGGCTTCGACGCGCGGGCAGCTGGCGCGTGGTGTGAAGCTGATCCCGGCCAGGCTGTACGCCGCGCGCGTGATCCGTGCGACACCGGCGCTCGCGTATTCCCACAGCGGGCCGTAGGTATCGACATAGGCGTACCACGCGATGTAGGCGTAGAACGGGTCGCGCGGGTATGCGTTGGGCGTGATGAGCAGCGGGCTGATGCCGCGTACGTCGATCATGCGCCCACGAAACAGATAGTCGAAGACGTCGTGCGATTCGCCACCCGGGTAGACCGCCAGCAGGATCAGCGACGCCGCGCACCAGACGCCAATGATCCAGACCGATATCCGGTGCACCGGGTGCGCGTGGCTGCGGCGCACCGCGAGCCAGACGGCCAGGCTCATGAGGGCGTACACCAGCGCGTGGCTGGTGAGATTGCCCCAGCTGCCGCCCGCCAGCGTGGCCCAGCTGCCGCGTGGATCCTGCAACCCGGCGCGGAGCGGGTAGCGCCACGCCAGCCAGACACACCCTGCGAGCAGCAGTAGTCCCGGCAGCAGCAGCGGTGCCGGGTGCGGTACCGTGGTGCGCCAACTGGGTAAACCGGTGGGCACTTGCGCTTCCCGCTCTCCGCTGCGGAGCGGGCGGCGGGAGGTGGGGTCAAACGGGCGCAACCTTTGCGGATTTTGCGCTAGAGGCTCCAGCGGACACCGCAGTGCTGGCACGGCCAGGGTGCAGGCCGTTCGCTCAGTACCGCCGTGCGCAGATTCTGGTACGGCGCGTCGTTCCAGACCTCGGCGAGCGGGCGTTCGAAGACGTTACCAAGCATCAGGCTGGCGTACTCTGGCTCCGCAAATGGTGCGATACAGCACGGCAACGCGTTGCCGTTGGCGGTGATATACATGAGCGACCAGGGCCGGTAGCAGCCCTGCCACGGGTGCGAACCCTTGAGCGCCATACTCTCGTGCGGCGTCGCGGCACCCGAGGCGCGGAAGATGACGCCAAGTTCGGTCGCCAGGGTCTCGCACGCGCTGATCTCGCGCGCCTGTTGTTGCTCGAGCGTACCGTAGAGCGAATTCTCCGGGATCATCGTGGTGCCATCGTCGAGCGTCGTACCATCACCAAAGAAGACCAGGCGCTGCAGATAGACCTCTGGCGCGCCGATCTCGGCTCCCAGCCGCACAAAATCCTGCATCTCGTGCAGGTTCTCCTGCATGCCGACCATCCAGAGCGAGACGCGCGGCGTCGCATGGCCACCATGCCGCGCCAGAAAGGCGCGCACGTTGGCCAGGATCTGCGGGAGTTTGTCGATGCCGCGTAGCCGGTGGTACAACGCGGGGGTGACGGCATCGAGCGAGACGCGCAACTCATCGAGGCCGGCCGCCACCAGCGCATCGC
>JAYUYF010000849.1:0-2372 GCA_043752605.1 Roseiflexaceae bacterium | reverse complement strand
TGCTGCTGATCACGCTGCTGGCGCTGCCTGTCGTGGCGGCGAGCGCGCTGGTGGCGCGGCGCGTGGCGCGCGCGGCGGCGCAGGACGCAGCTATCGCCGAACGCAACACGCACCTGGGGCGGGCCGGGATGATCCTGAGTGCAATCTTCGCGCTGGCGATCGTCTTCGCGACTATCCCGGCGCTGGTATTGCCGCCGTGCGGGTACGGCTCGTGACCTGGCCGCTGCACCCGGGGGTGCCGCCCGCGCCGCACGATCTGTGGCAGAGCTGGAGCGTCGCGCCCCTGCCGCTGCTCCTGCTGGCTGGCACGGTCTACGCCATCGGGCTGCGGCGTGTCTGGCGGCGGGCGGGGCGCGGGCACGGAATTCGCGTCTGGCGCGCGCGCTGCTATGCGCTCGGGCTGCTGGTGCTGCTGGTCGCGCTGGTCTCGCCGCTCGATGCGCTCGGTGCGGCGCTGTTTTCGGCACATATGGCGCAGCATACACTACTGATGCTGGTGGCTGCGCCGCTGCTGGTGCTCGGCACACCGCACGTCGCGCTGCTGTGGGCGCTGCGGAGGGACGGACGGACGCGTGCCGGGGGTGGAGGCGGCGGACGGGCGGGTGCCGGGGATGGGGGCGGACGCAGCCTGCTGCGTCCCTACGATGTGGCGGGCGTGGCGGGCGTGGCTGGGGATGGGGGCGGCGGACGCGGCATGCGGCGTCACTACGGGTTTGCGGTGATGCGCGCAATGGGGCGGCAGGGGCGTGCCGTGTGGCTGTTGCCGCTGGCATGTGTGTTATACGCCGCTGCGCTCTGGCTCTGGCATGCGCCGCCGTTGTATCAGGCCGCGCTGCGTAGCGAATGGATCCATGTGGCCGAGCACGCCAGCCTGTTTGGCAGTGCGCTGCTGTTCTGGTGGGCGGTGGGGATCGGGCGGCGCGCACGCGGGATCGCGGTGCTGGCGGTGTTTGCCACGGCGGTGCAGAGCAGTGTACTGGGCGCGCTGATGCTCACCGGGCAGACACCATGGTATCCAGCCTATGCTTTGACCACGGCCTCCTGGGGCATGACAGCGCTGGCCGATCAGCAACTGGCGGCCGCGATCATGGTGCTGCCGTGTGATCTGATCTATCTGGCGGCCGCGCTGGCGATCGCGGGAACCTGGATGGCGGGGCGGGCGGGCGGGGGGGATATACGACCGAAGCATTTCGATGGTGGCGAGCCGAGGCTCGCCACGCGGAATGCTTCGGCCCTACGCGCCGAACGCCGCCGCCCGCCCGCCGCCGCGATCGCTGACCCAACGGAGGTTTTGTGAAACTGTGGATTGGCTATTTCATCGTGACAATGATCCTGCTCAGCGCCTGTGGCCAGGACGCGCGTGGTATCGCGCTGCACGCTGTGCCGGGCGGCGATGCCGCGCAGGGGCGGGCGGCGATCACGGCATACGGCTGTGGTGCCTGCCACGTCATTCCGGGCGTGCCCGGCGCGCAGGGTGTCGTCGGCGCGCCGCTCACCGAATTCGCACGGCGCAAGTATATTGCGGGCAATCTGGAAAACACGCCCGATAACCTGATGATCTGGCTCCAAAATCCGCAGGCTGTCGAACCTGGCACCGCCATGCCAAACCTGGATGTCACGGCGACCGATGCGCGCAATCTGGCGGCCTATCTCGCGACGCTTCGGTAGATTCGGATGACACTCGGCGCGTTGCAGCTTGCCGCGACGCGCGAGAAAGGATATTTGGTGATGGAGACCCATCTTTCACGGCGTGCGTTTCTCAAAAGCGCTACTGCGCTGGCCGCGGCTGGTCTGTTGCTGATCAACGCCAGCTGTGCGCAGACCGCCGACATGCCGGCCGAGTTGCCCGCGGTGTTGCGTGATATGACACCGCCCGGCCTGAAGTACCCGGCCGTGCCGCCGACACCCGACCGCCCGCCGGTGCCCGGCCAGTTGCGCGTGTTCACCGTGCAAGAGGCACAGACCGTCGAGGCGATCACAGCGCGGATTATGCCCGGCACGCCTGCGGACCCCGGCGCGCGCGAGGCGGGCGTGGTGACCTATATCGATAATCTGCTGGCCAATACCGATGGCTTTGCCGAGCCGACTTACCGTCAGGCTCCCTTCGCACAGGTCTATACCGGCACCGAGCCACCCGCCGATGCTGCCGACTACGCGGTGATATGGGTATCGACGGCGCTGATCGGGCGCTACGGCTACCAGGCGATCCTGACACCGCGCGAAGTCTACCGGATCGGGCTCGAAGCGCTGAACCGCTATGCTGATGACCAGTTTGGTGGCAATTTTGCCGATCTGACCGAGGACGAGCAAGACACAATTGTCGAAGACCTCGCGCAGGGCCGTGCCACCGGGTTTGCGCAGGTCAGCGCCGG
>JAYUYF010000848.1:0-2377 GCA_043752605.1 Roseiflexaceae bacterium | reverse complement strand
AGCGGCTCACGCCCGCACCGCACGTACCCGATCCTATCGTGGTGAGTGAGATGCAGTTTGTCGAAGATGAAGATGGCAAACTCTCGGGCTGGCAGATTGCGAAAACGCGGCTTGGTGAACGTATCACCGTGATACCACTGTACACGGTGGCTGGTGGGTTGGCGATGACTGCGGGTGGATCGCCACTCACGCCAATTGCTCCGGAAGATATCGCGACACAACGGACGCTCCTCGCGCGTTCATTGCCGATCAGTGATCGTCGAGTGGTAGATTATTTTCGGACGAACGATAAGTGGCCGCTGCCAAACATTCCGGCCATGCTGAAATACACGCCGCCATTAGCACTCGACGGTACGGGACGCGCGGTAATCGCCGGCGTTGTTCTCCGGCTTGATGCCGATCTTGGCTTAGTTATCGAGAAGGAGCAGGCATGACGACCGATTTTAATCTGTGGGACGAACCGTGGATTCGCGTCCTCCGTCACGATGGTCAGCGCGAGGCGTTGAGCATTCGCGAGACGCTGGTACGTGCCCACGACCTGCGCGCCCTGCACGACCCATCGCCGCTGACGGTCGTCGGTATCCATCGCCTGCTCACGGCGATTGTGCAGTGGATCTATGCGCCCGAGTCGCTGCGTGAGATCGCCGATGTGCTCAATGTCGGCCAGCTCGACGCCGAACGCATCGACGCATTTGGCACGCAGTTTCGCCACCGCTTTGGATTGTTCGATCCCGTCGCGCCGTTTATGCAGACGGCAGATGTACCAGCGGAGCCGGGGAAGGAGGCAAAAACCATCGCCTATCTCTTGGCAGAAGTGCCTTCGGGAACAAATCGATCGCACTTTCAGCACGTCACCGATGATACGCACCAGTTGTGTGCAGCCTGTTGCGCACGAGCGATAGTCACCATACCGGCATTTGCTTCTTCAGGTGGTGCAGGCATTAAACCATCGATCAATGGCGTGCCACCAATCTATTTGCTTCCCGTCGGTCTCAGTCTCTGCGATAGTCTGGCTCGCTCTTTGACTGTCGCTGATCATCAACCGCAGACTGCTGATCCATTTCGGCCTCAGGAAGCCAGTTGGAATGGACTTACGACCGTTTTCAAAGCTACTGAAGTCACGGACGTTGGGTATCTGGAGAGCTTAACCTTTCCTGCCCGGAGAATGCGTCTGTATCAGCAGGCTGTTACGAGCTTGTGTACACGATGTGGCTCAGCCTCCGAACGTATGGTTCGTGAAACGCTGTTTGAGATGGGACTGAGTCGCCCAAAAAATGCGGAGATCTGGAAGGATCCGTTTGCTGCATATCGTCTTGCATCGACAAAAGCGATTGTATCGGTAAAGCCACAGGAGGGGCGCGCACTCTGGCGAGAATACAGCACATTGCTGCTTGGCGAAGCGGAGTTTCGGCCGCATATTTTGCAGCAGTTGAGCCGCCTGGTCGATGATGGTCGCGTGGACAAGTCTGCATTACTACGATTTCGCTGCATTGGTTTGCGTACCGATGGAAAGGCCAAAATATTTGAATGGTTTGACGAGACACTCGATCTGCCACCCGCCCTGCTACGTGAGGAAGCGGGAGCGAATTTCGTTCGCGAGGCGCTGGAGCGTGCAAATACGACCATTGACCAGACACGCAGGGCTTTCACGCATGCATTTCGACCACAGGGGAGTGAACGCGCGTGGTTTCAGACGCTCGCCGACCGCATGATCGCGAGCTACTGGGCACAACTTGCATTGCCGTTTCGCGTACTGGTCGCCAGTACTGGCGGGAGAGCCGCATACGAGGTGCTCCAGAGCCAGTGGAGCGATACGATTTTGCGTAGTGCCAATCAGGTCGCAAAGGAAGCGCTGGCACAGGTGGGTGATAGTGCCGATCTGCTGATGCGGCGGGTGCGGGCCGAGGATCGAATCAGCCGGACGCTCAGGAAATATCAAAAGGAGTGGATCAATGAATGATGAGCGGTTTCTCAGCGGGCTCGCCGATCTCGATGCCGGTGGACTGGCGCGATTGCGCCGCGCTGCCGGGCAGACGCTGGCCGAAAGCGGCAACGTCTACGATGTGTTCTTTCGGCTGATCGCGGGCGTGCCACAATCTGCCCAACGTCAGGAGATCTATTTTCTGGTTGCCACACTGTACGCCCTGACGGCGCGTGGGAGTGAGCAGCGCCGGGTCGGCGGTGGTACGTCGGTTGGCCTGGCGCTCCACAGATTGCGGCAGGATCAGCTTGCAGCAACTGGTCGTGGCCCACAGGATACCATCAGTCTCGATCGACGCGTCGCCGCGCTACTCGATGCCGATGCAACACAGTTACCATTTCGCATGCGCCAACTGGTGCGTCTGGTGCATAGCCAGGAGCACCAGTTGGACTGGGA
>JAYUYF010000847.1:0-6074 GCA_043752605.1 Roseiflexaceae bacterium | reverse complement strand
CACGCGCGCGCCCGTTGTGCCGCTACCAACGGCTATCCCAGCGACGGCCGTGCCACCTGTGGCAAAGCCCGTGCGTACCGAGCGGCTGTGGTTATACTTTGGCGATGTGACCGGATCGCTGTTTGTAGCCGTGCAGCGCAATGTACGCATCGAGGGCGGCGAAATTGCTGCTGCTGCCGTACGCGAGTTGATCGCCGGGCCGCGTGGCGGGCTCCAGCCGGTGCTTGATTCGCAAGCCCAGCTGCGGAGTGTGCGTATCGCCGACGGCATCGCGTTTGTCGATTTCGACCGCGACCCTGCGCGCGGTGATAGCCGCGGTTTGCAGGCGCTAGCACTGACGTTGACCCATTATTCCGCGATCCGGCAGGTTCAGGTACAGGTCAATGGCAGCGATCTCAATCTCGGCAATCTCGGCGCACTCGACCGACCGATCATCAATCCGCTCAACCCGAGCGGACTACCGTTTGACTTCCGCGCAACCGAGTTTCTGCCGCTCTATTTCCCGTCTGTTGATGGCCAGCATACGGTACGAGTCATCCGCATGGTGCCAAAGACCAGGCAAACCGCCACCGAGACTATCGCCGCACTACTTGAGGGGCCAGGAGAGTATAGCTATGCCGTGCGGCGTGTCATTCCGAGCGACACGACACTGCTCGGCTTGACAATTGACGATGGTATCGCGACCATCAATCTCTCGGAGGGATTTGCGGGAGCCGAAGATCGTGGCGCAGCTGCACGCAGTATCGTGCAATCATTGACGACGCTGCCACAGATTCGTGGTACGCGGCTGCTGGTCGAAGGCGTATCGCTCGCAGAGCGCTGGGGTGGCGAATTTGGGATCGTATTCGAGCGGCCGCTGATCAACCCGGAGGGCTAGCTCTCAGGCCCACCAGCGACCGACTTCGTGCTCGGCGTCGCGCAGCGTGATCATCGTACAGCGCTGGCAGACACGAAACGGCACGCCGGTATCGATCTCGGGCCGCAGGCCGTTGCGTGTACCACAATAGCGGCAGACGCTCAGCAACTCGACGTCATCAGCGCGCCACAACTGCGGATCCCAGCGAACCACCATACCGTGCCGATTGGCCAGTAGCGGCACGCGTACACAGACCGCCGCCGGGAACACTGCCTCGACACGAGCAAACAGATCGCGCACATACGAATATACCTCATCGCCGACAACGATATCGAGCATACGCGGATGGTGTGCAATTTTCACGGGTGCTCCTCAAGCATAGCAATAAGCGCCTCACTCCGATCCGTCGCGATCGCAAACGCTCCGTCATCGACAAACATCAACTCGTCCAGCACCTGCTCAACTACCCCATCAGCGATGACCTGACCTAACTCGATCGCGTAGAACTGGTCAAACGCCCAACGCGCCAGCGCCGCATCGTCCAGCGCGCCGCATTGCCGCGCGCGCAACTGCGCGATCACCTGACCACGGGCAAGCAGCGTCGCATCGGCGGCGGGTTGCGGCCGAACATGATCATCGGCTTCATCCGCAGCATCGTGTTCAATCGTAGCAGGCATTGTGCACCTCAGACGAGCGCAAGATCACACTGATCGAGGAAGCCACAGCCCGCACAACGGCGCGGCTCATCGTGGCTGCGCGCACAATCCGGCGCATCGAGATCGGCACGCATCGCATCGAGTGTCGCGAGCACGTCATCGCGTACACGCGCAGAATACTCAAGCCGAAACGTCTGCTCGGCGTAACGCAACAAGCCATAGGGCGGCGCAGCACCCTGTGTCTCTTCGACAAGCACACAGTAAGCAGCGAGTTGTAGCAGATCGGAAGGATACGGTAGGGGTGAGCGACGACCAGGTTTGACTTCGACCGGAACAAGCTGACCGCGAACCTCGATCAGGTAATCCGGTCGGCCGCTGAGCGCCAGCCGCCGCGAGGTAAGTGGCTTCTCGACCGGACGTGCGCCCGTATCATCGTAGCGCACCGGCACCCACGGCAGACCAGTCGTTGCGCGCATGCGCAGCGCCGCACCGATCAGAACGACGGCCACCAACACCAGTGCCAGACCAATGGTAATGCCCATACGACGCCTCAGCGCAACGCAACTGCGACGCCAAGCGCCAGCAGCAGCATACCGACGCCGATCATAAGCAGGATACTGCTGGCGTGCGCGCGGCGGCCGTGTTGTGCGTGCAACTCCACACCAGCATCGCGGCGCTCCTGGTATGCCGGCTCAAGCCCGGCGACGCGCCGTAGCCACCAGGCACGTGTACAAAATCGGTACTCGCCAAGCTCGGAGGCACGAATGAGCAGCGAACTGTTGCGCTTTGCCACACCTAGCCTCCACCGAGCGCGGGCATGCCGCGCACCCAGTTTGAGACATCGGAGACCGTGATCACGACCATCAGACACATCAGCATAATAAACCCGAATGCGTGTACCGTCGCCTCACGTTCGGGCGGGATCTTGCGCCCGCGCCGCACAATTTCGATCAGCGAAAACAGAATATGGCTACCATCGAGCGCCGGGATCGGCAACAGATTGACCAGAAACAGGTTCAAACTGATAATCGCCATCCAGTTTGCGAGGCCGAGCCAGCCATCACGCTCGAAGACCTGCCCCGTGCCGCGCGCGATGCCCACCACGCCGGTGACGCCGCCCTCGGGCATGGCATTTGCGCCCGTCAAACCACCAAACAATTGACCAAATCCCTCGCCAAAGCGCAACAACACATCGCCGGTGTAACTGACACCCGTGCCAATTGCCGTCGGCACATCGGCCGGGCGCGTCTCGGTTTGCGGGCGGTAGACAAAGCCGTAGCCGCCCGTACTGGTTGCGGTGCCATACGACCACGGGCCGGGGGTCACGGTCAATTCGAGCGGCGCACCATCGCGCTGCACCTGTACGACCACCGGCTCACCAAGCCGCGCCACCGCCACCGCGCGGATGTCATCGGCACCGGTGATCGGTTGACCATCGAGCGCGGTGATGATATCGTTCGTGCGAAAGCCCGCCACCGCCGACGGTGTGCCGGGATAGACCTCGTTGACCACCACACCGGTGACCACCGGCACACCGCGCACCAGAAAAATGATAATAAAAATCAGCGCCGCAAGTACCAGGTTTGCGAGCGGGCCAGCCAGCAGCACCAGAATTTTCTTCCACGGCGCGACCACCGCCAGGCCACCGCTGCCGTAGACGCCACTATCACCCGCGAAGCGCACAAAGCCGCCGAGTGGCAGCCAGTTGAGCGTATATTTGGTGCCACCACGCTCGAAGAGCACCGCCGCACGTGGTGGGAAACCGATGCCAAATTCTTCGACCGGGATATCCATGGCGCGGGCGGTGAGGAAATGCCCGAGCTCGTGTACAAGTACCAGGAGAACCAGGATCGTCAGAAATGCGACGATCGTAAACACACCACTGAACATACCATCCATGCGCTATCGCTTCCGTTGGATTCGCCGGCCCACGCGCCCGCCTTGCAGAGCTATATTGTAGCATCCTGTCGGGCGCGCCGCAAACCTGTTGCCCATTACTTTCTCGCAAAACCGCATCCACGTTACGATGTTCGTAGGAGACCGAGTGCCGTCGTCGGGGTAAACTGTGGAAAAATCGCCGCCAGATCGGGAGCACCGAGCCGTTGCTGCGCGATCTCGGCGATCACGCTGCGGTATTCGGTCGTGATCGCCAGATCGGCACCGTCTTCGAGTTGCTCGGTTGCCAGCCCGGGCCAGGTGCCGTACATGCGCCCGCCGTTCACATTGCCGCCGAGCACAAACAGCGCATTGCCGTAGCCATGATCGGTGCCACCACTCTCATTGGCGCGCAGCCGTCGGCCAAATTCGCTGACGACCACGACCGTGAGCCGCTGATGGTAGCGCGTCATATCATTGTAGAACGCCGCCAGCGCACGCGCGAGGCCATCGACCAACTGCGGCAATGCATCGGTCTGTGCGTCGTGGGTATCCCAGCCACCATAATCGACGGTCGCGACCTGGAGACCAACGTCCATCTTGATCATACGCGCTACGGTCTGGAGCGCATTGCTGAGTTCGGCAGCGTGCCATTCGCTGGGATATTCGGCACCATGCTCGGCCTCGTAGGGCAGCGGTGCGCCATCGGCAGCGCGCGGGAGGGCGCGCCCCACCAGATCGATCGCATCGAGCGCGGCGATCCCGGCGCGGTGCAGCGGCTGGTCGCCACGGTAGAGCGTGCGCAGCAGCGCAGGTGTGCGACCAGCGCCATCGGCGAGCGCAAAGTCAGATGCTTCCCCCATGGCGACGGCGTTGTGGCTCTGGTCGAGCGCAACAGGCAGGCTCGACGTCGTGGCAAGCGCACCAAAGGTGCGGTCGGCCCCGATCTGGGCAAGGTAACGCGTGATCCAACCGCTGCCGTCCTGTCTGGCACGCGGCGCACCACGTTCGATCAGGTCGATCGCCTCGAAGTGGCTACGCGATCCGTGGGCCAGCCCGCAGGCGTGAACGATCGCGAGCTGCTGGCTGTCGTACAGCTCGCGCAAGCCAGCGGCCAGGGGATGCAACCGGAAGTCAATGCCCGCCAGTGCGTTGGCGAGCGGCAGGCCAGCCGACGCGCCACGATCGGCGACACGCAAGCTCGCACTACGGGCGGCCACATAGTGCGGATCATCAGTGGGAGCCACCAGGCTCAGGCCATCGGCACCGCCACGGAGCGAAACGACGACCAGGATATCGCGCAGTGTGGTATCGGTGGGAGCCGCATAGGCCAGGCTGCCGAGGCGGCCGCCGGCGAGCGCGGCGATCGCGGCGCTGCAACCGATCGTAAAGGCGCGGCGGGAAAGATGCATGAGTGGATCCTTTCGTATGCGACGCAAGATTTTGCGCCTTTACAGTTGCAAGGCGAGCAGACAGCGCTAGCGTTGGTGGAATTCGGGTGCCATGGCGATGCAACACACCAGCGCATCGAGGTCGCTGGTTTCGTCGTAGGCGCTGGCGATCGCGCTGGCGGCATCGGGCGCGAGCGTAGTGCCGAGCAGCCGCTGGCTCCAGTACGCCACCAGCGCGGCGGCGGTCGTATGCTCGGCGGGTGTCTGGCTGGTGAGATCGAGCGTAGTCGTGCCCCACCAGTTGTCTGTCAGCGCCACGAGCATGTTCCAGCGGCCAATCATCACATTTGTACTGAGCCAGGGGTCGGCCACATCGGGATGGCCGTTGGGCGCGGGCCAGCTGAACATACGGTAGCCGCGCTCAAAAAGGAGCCAGTGCAGGTTCTCATCGGGTTGCACCTCGGCTGCTGTGGCGCGCAGGAACGCCACGAGCACTTCGTAGGGGCGGCGCACTTTACTGCTCGGTGCGAGCGCCTCGGGTGCGCTGAGGATCGCGCGCACGGTCTGTGCGATCTGGTCGGGAGCATCGATCTGGGCACGGAATACTGCCGCAGCGCGCGCGACCAGTTCGGGCGGCGGGTCATCGGCGATCAGGCGGCGGCAGAGCCGCGTACAGACGTGCAGCGCGGTGGCGGGGTGGCGGGCGAGCATGTCGAGCACGGCGCGGCCATCGGCCAGCGCGGGCTGATTGGGTGCCAGTTCGGTGGCCAGCACGCGCTTCTGATACGGGTCGTGCCAGGCGGCGATGTAGACAAATTCGCCGGTATCGGGCAGCGTGTCGTCTTCGCCAAGGTCACGGCCATCGGCCACGCTCCAGCCGGTGAACGCGCGTGCGGCCTCGTACACATCGGCGTCGATGTAGCCTGCGGGAGCACCCGCGGCGGCACCAGGCACATCGCCCCAGCGCTGGTAGCGGTCGTTGAAATAGTGCGCCGCGCCGAGCGTATGCAGTTCGAGCAACTCACGGGCGTAATTCTCGTTGGCCGGGCTGGCTTTGCTCGACGCGTTGTCGAGATAGCTGAGCATCGCGGTGCTGGTGGCCACCGCTTCGAGCAGCTGGCGAAAGTTGCCGAGCGCGTGGGTGCGGATCACCTCGCGGTCGTAGATCGGCATCGTGATGGTGATGCGCAGGTCGTCGTTTTCGGCGTTCACGCTGAAGTGATTATGCCAGTGTTCGACGAGCAGTTCGCGCAACTGCCAGCGGCTATAGACTGCGCGCAGCATGGTCGCGGCGCG
>JAYUYF010000846.1:0-2382 GCA_043752605.1 Roseiflexaceae bacterium | reverse complement strand
TTCGGCCCTACATGTCCCTGCAATTAATCTCTGATACCGGAAAGGACTCTTCACATGTACACACCAGCCCCCGACCGCTACGAATCGATGACCTACCGCCGCTGTGGCCGCAGCGGGCTCAAGCTCCCGGCAATCGCGCTGGGGCTGTGGCACAACTTTGGCGGCGTCGATGCCTTCGAGACCGGCCGCGCGATGGTGCGCCGCGCCTTCGACCTCGGCATCACCCATATCGACCTGGCCAACAACTATGGCCCACCCGCTGGCAGCGCCGAGGAAGCCTTTGGTGTGATGATGGCCAGAGACCTGCGCCCGTTCCGCGATGAACTGGTGATCTCGAGCAAGGCCGGCTATCACATGTGGCCCGGCCCGTATGGCGAATGGGGCAGCCGCAAGTACCTGATCGCCAGCTGCGACCAGAGCCTGAAGCGCATGGGGCTGGGGTACGTCGACATTTTCTATTCGCACCGCTTTGACCCCGACACGCCGCTCGAGGAGACAATGGGTGCGCTCGATACGATCGTCCGCAGCGGCCGTGCGTTGTACGCTGGTATCTCGTCGTACAACCCCGAGCAGACGCGCCAGGCCGTCGCGATCCTGCGCAATCTGGGGACACCGTGCCTCATCCATCAGCCGAGCTACAGTATGTTCAACCGCTGGGTCGAAGATGGTCTGCTGGCGACACTCGAGGAACTGGGCGTCGGCTGTATTCCATTTTCGCCGCTTGCGCAGGGGTTGCTGACTGACAAATATCTGGGCGGCATCCCGGAAGGGTCGCGCGCCAGTAAAGCCCACGGTTTTTTACGCCCGGCACAACTGACGGACGAGAAGATCGCCAAGGTGCAACAACTGAACGACATCGCGCAGGGCCGCAGCCAGACGCTGGCGCAGATGGCGCTGGCGTGGGTGTTGCGCCACCAGATCGTGACCTCGGCGCTGATCGGTGCCAGCAGCAGCGCGCAGATCGATGACGCCGTCGGGGCCCTGGGCAACCTGGCGTTCAGCGATGACGAGTTGGTGACGATCGACGGCGTGTTGCGTGAGGGATAGGCCGGGCACGGATGGGTGGCGCACGGGGTAGGGACGGGTAGGCGGCGGGCACGGCGGGCGGGGCACGGACGGGTAGGCGGGGCACGGACGGGTGGGCGGCGACGCGCGGGTGGCGGGCGGGGTACGGACGGGCGGGGCACGGACGCAGCATGCTGCGTCCCTACAGGGCGCGATGCGCCCTTACGCCCGCCCCGCCTGCACCCGCTGCTCGTAATCGTTGATATCGTCGAGCCAGCCGAGGCCCACCGGCACCTGCTGCTGGTGGCAGAACATATCCCACAGCGCGCCAAGCGGCAGGCTCTTCATCTCTTCCTGAAGCGCCAGCCGCGCGGTGTAGTCGCTGGAATCCTCTGCCGCCAGCAACGCGGCGCGCGGTGCTACAAGCGCGGCCAGCAGCGCTTTCTGCGCATTGCGCACACCGATCACCCAGGCCGCCACACGGTTGATACTGGCGTCAAAGTAGTCGAGCCCGATATGGGTGCGCCCCAGCGCGTCGCAGGCCACCAACTCGTGCATGATCGCCTGCAGGTCGTCGCTGTACGTCACGACGTGGTCGCTATCCCAGCGCACCCCGCGTGAGACGTGCAGCAGCAGCCGCTCCACATATAACAGCACCGACGAGATCTTGTCGGCGATCGTCTCGGTCGGGTGAAAGTGACCGCTGTCGAGGCACAACAGCACGTCCTTCCGTTGCGCCGCGTAGCCCAGGTAGAACTCGTGCGAGCCGACGACATAGCTCTCGGAGCCTAAACCAAACAGCTTGGCTTCGACGGCATCGTAGACGTGATTGCGATCGACCGGGGCGGCAAAGATCGTATCGAGCGCGTTGCGCAACCGGACGCGCGGTGCCATGCGGTCGGCGGGGGTATCTTTGTAGCCATCCGGGATCCAGATGTTCACCAGACTGGGCGTGCCGAGTTCGCGCCCAAAATATTCGCCAATGGTGCGGCAGGCGATGCAGTGGTCGATCCAGAACTGCTGGATCGTCGCGTCGTGGTGCGCCAGCGTCATCCCGCTCGCAGCCAGCGGATGCGAGAAGCACGTCGGGTTGAAATCGAGACCGTGGCCACCGGCACGCGCCCAGTCGACCCAGCTGCGGAAATGCTCGGGCAGCAGATCGGTGCGTTTGACTTTTGCACCGCCGGTTTCGGCATAGATCGCGTGCAGATTCAGCCGGTGCGCCCTGCCGGGGATCAGACGGTACGCGAGGTCGAGGTCGCTCCGCAGTTCCTCGGCGTTGCGCGCTTTGCCCGGATAATTGCCCGTGGCCGCAATGCCGCCGCCCAGCGGCCCGCCCGGGTTCTCGAACCCGCCGACATCATCGCCCTGCCAGCA
>JAYUYF010000845.1:0-2384 GCA_043752605.1 Roseiflexaceae bacterium | reverse complement strand
TCGGCCGAGACGCGCATCCGCTTCCCGGATGTGACCGTGGCGCTCAGTGCAGCCCCCGATCCGGTGGGTGAGGGCGGGCGGCTCGTGTACCGCGTCCGCTATGGCAATCAGGGCGAGGTGCCGGCCGCAGGTAGCCTGCTGACGTTTGAATTGCCCGCTGGTGTGACCTTCGAACAGGCCGGGCCGCTGCCGCCCGCGCTGGTGGCTGGCCGCCAGGTGACATGGCAGCTTGGTGAACTCGCGCCCGGGCAGAATGGCACACTCGAGATCGTCGTGCGCGTCAGCACGAGTGCGACATCGCTGCGCGCCAGCGCCACAATCGGCACGACCACACCGGGTGATCCGCTCGCCAACAACCGTGCCGAGGCCACGCCGCGGCTGGTACGCGCACCAGCCGCGCCCAGTGCCAGCGCCGATATGCGGCTGGCGATCCACAGCACACTCGACCCGCTGAGCGACGATGCCGACCCGCGCAACGCTGTGTATCTCACCAGCGGCATGACCTTCGCATGGCCGCTCGGCGAAGTGCTCGACGCCAGCCCGGTCGCGCGCGTCGTGCCAGATGCGCTCGCCCCCGAGCTCGAAATGCTTTACACCCAGGAAGCACGGGTGAGCGGCTGGAGCCTGATCGACACCACGATCGATGGCCGCCCGCGCAGTGCCACCGCCGCCGATGACATGAACCAGCGCGGTTGCCGGGCGCGCGAGCGTGGCGTGGCGGGCGAGGGCTGTGATTACCGCTACGTCGCCAGCGGCCCGGCCAACGCCCCCGAGCCACCGGATGAGGCGGCGATGGCCGGCCAGGCGCACCTCTTCTATGCGGTGGGTTTACCGCTCCAGATGCGCCCGGATGTCTATGTCTACCGCTTGCAGGGGCTCGGCAGCGCGCCGTTGCGCATCCAGGTGCTTGTCGATGTAATCGTACGCAACCGCGACACCGGCGAGGAAGTGCGCCGGGTATCGCAGCGCATCACGGCGACGTTCACCGTGCGGCTGGTGGCCCAACGCAGTGCGCGTTAACCCAGTACGTGGCAATGCGGGGCGGTGCTGTGCTTGCCCCGCTGTTTATATGTGTAAAGGAATCGGAATGCACAAGCGATGGTCGGGTGCGCCGGGGCAGGCGCTGGTGGAGATGACGCTCGCGCTCGGCGTGTTGATTCTGTTGATCTTTGGGTCGATCTGCGCGGTGCAATGGGCGATGGCCTCGTACAGCGTGACGCAGGCGGCGCGCGCAGCAGCGCACCAGGCCGCGTTGCTTGGTGGCGATGATGGACCACAGGGTACGGTAGTAGCGGCGGCGCGTCAGGCGCTCGCTGGTGGCATCGGCATGCGCAGCGAGCGCGCGACCGTCGTGGTGACCTGCGCGACGACACCGTGCCGCCGCTATACGCTGATTACCGTGCGCGTGCGCTACGAAGACGGGTTCTGGGCACCGATCGGACCATTCTCCGAGCTGCGCACCGAAGCCACCGCCACGCGCGCTGCCGAGCGAGACCAGCAATGAAGCGGCGTGCGCAGCGTGGGCAGGCGCTGGTGCTCGTGGCGGTTGTGTTGCCGGTGCTCACGGCACTATTGCTTGGCGCGCTCGATGTCGCGTTGCGCTGGCTGGATCTGGCGCGCGTCGAGGATGCGCTGCGGCAGGCGGCGCGCAGTGGTGCGCTCGAATTTCGCTACGCGCCGCTGGCAGCAAATCGGGTGACACTCGACGAACCGCGCGTCATCGCCGCTGCCGAGGGCACGCTGGTGACCAATCTGACCGGGATCATCTCGCTCGCTGAGACACCAGCGGCGACGGCGGCACGGCTGGAGTTGACGCTGTTGCCGGCTGGCGGCAGCTGCCCACAGGCGGTAGGCGCAAGTCAAGGGCCGACGCTCTGCGCGGCATTACGGCCACGGCTCACCGGGCCGCTGGGGATCGGGTACTGGGAGCCGCAGGTGGTGGCGGCTGAAGCAATCGATATCGCACAGGAGTAGCACATGACGACCTTTCCGCAACCGATCAGCCAGGCGCTCAACCCGCGTCGTTCGAGCGCACTTGGTAGCGCGCTGCTCATCATCGGGATCATCGTGGCGCTGGCCGCCGCAATCTACGGGTTTATCGAGGGCCGCCGCACCGAGCCGGTGGTCATCGCGCTGCGCAGCGTGCCAGCCGGCCAGCAACTGGTGGCCGAGGATCTGGGGGTGATCGAATTGCCGCTGCACCGCCCGGCGCAACTCAACGGCGTAGCCGACCCGAACGTGCTTGTGGGGCAGTGGGCCACCGGATCGATCCGGCCCGACGACCTGCTGCGGGCCGAGCTGGTACGTGACACGCCGCCCGATCTGCCATTTTACCCGAACGGTCGCGCACTCGGCAGCGACATGGTGCCGTTTGCATTCACGCT
>JAYUYF010000844.1:0-2388 GCA_043752605.1 Roseiflexaceae bacterium | reverse complement strand
ACCAGGTCGGCATCGCGGTGGTCGTCGAGCGTTTTGTAGATCACTTCGATCATCAGCCCCTGGAAGAACACTTCGCCGGTATCCTCGGCTGGTAGCGCTGCGAGCACAACGACGACATCGACATCGCGGTACAACGCAAACGGTGCATCGCTGGGCAACGCGGTGATGCCAGCCCACAGATAAGCTCCCGCGAATCCGGGTAGCTGAGATGCGTGCAACGTCACCCACGCGCGCACGCGCGCGATGACTTCATGGACGGGCAGCACCGCGCTGCGGGGTTGTTCGTGCATTAGGTACTCCTGACGTGTGAACCTACGCGATGGCGGCGCGGATCCGCGCGAAGACCGTATCCCACGGGCGGGCGGCGATATCTCGTCGGCGGTGAGCTGCTCGGGTGCGGGGTGGATACGCCAGAAGTGCAACGCCGGTTGTTGCTCGGGCGTCGTCATGGCCTCCAGTAGCACCTGGAAATCGTCGATCTCGGTGATCCCGACGCCAAAATGGTGTGCGAGTCGGTAGCTCACGCTGGTCTTGCCCACGCCAGACGGGCCGCCAACGATCAATACTTGCCAGGATCGTGGTGGCTGCGCCATAATGTTCCTCTCAGGACAATCGACGTATGATAGTAGCACCAACGCGAAACATCGGCAATATTACAATAGTGGCGTGGCTGGTGATCAGTCTGTGCCCGACGAATTGGCTGGTCTGGGCGTCTGGCGTGCTGCCGGGCGCAGAGCCACAGTTTGCCACCTGCGTTCTGGTGGGTGCGAGTGCGTTTCTGTATCGTAATCGGCTGCCGCATCAGTTGCGCCGTGTGGTTGTCGATGTGCTGGCGATCATACCCAGCCGACTGGCCATCTTGTCGAGCGCCCGATGCTCCACGGCAGCCGCGTGATCATGCCATGATATGGAGCAACATGGCTTGCTGCCTCGACGTTTGGCGAGGAACAAATCTCGACGCGCAACCAGCGTCGGCGCGCGGGCTTCGGTGTACACTATCCTGGCACCTGATGGAATACCGTATAGTATATTGCACAGAAAGAGGAACTGTATGTCAATCCGTGTTGTCTTCGCCCTGTTGATCGCCACCCTGGCGCTGGTGAGCACGTCTGTACGCGCCCAGACGGCGAGTGGGACGATCACCGGTACCGTGAGCTACCTGCAGCGCTCGGCGCTCCCCGAGAACAGTGTCGTCGTCGTACGGCTGCGCGATGTCTCGCGCCAGGATACGGTTGCGCCGGTGGTGGCCGAGCAGCAGATCGCGGTGACCGGTAAGCAGCCGCCGATTCCGTTTACCCTGACCTACGACCCCGCAAAAATCGACGCGCGCGGCAGCTATTCGGTTGAGGCGGTGATTACGGTCTATGGTCAGACACAGTTTCGCAGCACGACGGCCAACCTGGTGATCACCCAGGGCCGCCCGACGACGATCGATGTGGTCGTGAGCCAGATCTCGACGCAGTTGCCATCGACCGACACCGGCACACTACCGCTGCTGCTCGCCGCGATCGTCGCTGTGATGGCGTTTGTGCTCGCACGCGTGCGACGTGTAAACGGGCAGGTGTGAACACGCGCGTACAACGCATGACCGCTGGTGTGCTGATGCTCTGTGCGCTACTTGGCCTCCACACCACACGCGCGCAGACGGGCGAACACTACTTCCCTGAGACCGGCCACACCGTCAGCGGGCGCTTTTTGGAATACTGGAATGCGAACGGCGGGCTGGCGGTCTTTGGCTACCCGCTGACCGATCCTCTGCAAGAAGGCGGTCGCTCGGTCCAGTATTTCGAGCGCCAGCGGTTTGAATCGCACCCGGAGAACGTGCGCCCGTACGATGTCCTGCTCGGGCGGCTTGGTGCCGAGCGCCTCAACAATGGTGCGCCGCCACCGGCGGGTACACCCGTCGCCGGATGCATATATGTGAATGTAACCCGACACAACATTTGTAATCAGCAGGGTTCGGCGGGCTTTCTGAGTTACTACCGCAGCCACGGGCTCGAGTTCGATGGACGACCAGGTGCGAGCGCGGCCGAGAGCCTGGCGCTGTTTGGCTACCCGCTCAGCGAGGCCTACGACTACACGCAGAACGGCCAGGTGATCATCGCGCAGTGGTTCGAGCGCGCGCGTTTTGAGTGGTACCCCGGAAATCCCGTACCGTATCAGGTGCTGCTTGGGCGTCTCGGCGCGGATGTCGCACCGCCGACGCCGCCGACACCACCGACGGCGACCGTCAGTCGTGTCAAAATCTTCCTGATCGCGGTGCAAGACAACGGGAGCAGCGGGAAACTGGTCGGCTGTGGCGACAGCGTTGTGCCGGTCGATGTGTCAATCGAGCCGACGCCCGCGCCGCTGCAAGGAGCGCTCGTGCGGCTGCTCGCCAGCAAGAGC